>NZ_JBEYTW010000028.1:0-94914 GCF_040643275.1 Spirillospora sp. NPDC047418 | reverse complement strand
GGGCCCGTTGGTCGGGGGGGGGCCGGGCCGGCCGCGCGCCCCCCCGCCCCCCCCCGGGGCGTTCGCGGCCCGCCCGGCCCCCCCCCCCCGCGCCGCGCGGCGCGGGGACCCCGCCGGTCCCGCCGCAGCTGTTCCCCACCGGCCCCGACCTGGCCGCCGGGCGGGTCGCGCCGCTGGGGTTCCTCGGGCCCGTCCCCGACACCGCCGTCGTCGCGCGGATCTCCCAGGCCCTCACCACCGCGCTGGCCGTCGACCCGCAGCAGTTCGCGCAGCGCGACCCCATGTTCCAGCCGGGCACGCCCAGCACCGTCGCCGCCGCGTGGGGCGCGCTGCTGTGGTGCGCCGGGTCCCCGGTCGCGCTCACCGAGCACCCGCTGATCGAGTCGTTCATCCCGTTCCTGACCACCTCCGCCGACCGGCTGCACTGGATGATGCCGCCCGACTTCGCCACCCTCGCCGGCTACTACGTCCACCGGCTCGGCGCCGGCGACGGCGGCGGCGCCGCCCACATCGCCCGCGTCATGTACGAGGTCGCCGCCGGGCTGCAGGCCGACTCCCGGTTCCGGCCCGGCGCCGACGCCCTCGCCGCCATCACCGCGGCGTCGCTGCGGATGGTCAACCAGGACATGGCCACCGTCCGGTACGGGCCCGACGCCGTCCTGCAGGAGTGGCGGCGCCGCTGCCCCGCCGAGTACGCCACCCCGATGGTCCGCGACACCGCGCCCGGCGAGTACCTGCGGCTGGCCCTGTACGACCTGCAGCAGATCGTCGCCGGGCTGACCGGGCCCCGCCCGGCCGCGCCCGGCCGCGGCCACGACGAGGTCCGCCGCGCCGGGATCGCGGTGCTGGCCGCCGACCTGCAGGCCGCGCCGGGCGCGCTGCCGGCGCTGCAGCGCTGGCTGGACCCCGACAGCGTCCGCACGCTGCAGGCCGTCCTGGCCGATCCGGCGAACCCGCTGCGGTCGCTGTGGCCGCGCGACGGGCGGCTCCCCGACGCGCTGCGCGGCGACGCCGACGCGCTGGCCGCGCTGCTGGCCACCACCTACACCCTCGGGCTGACATGGTGCCGGCTCGCGCAGGTCGCGCCGCCGGCGACCGGGTTCGCGGTGCCGCAGGCGGTCGCGGCGGAGCTGACGTCCCCGGCGATGCACAGCCCGCCGTCCACCGACGAGCTGTCGGCGTGGGACATCATCAAGGCGGCCCGCGCGCACATGGCCGCCGAGCGCGCCACGTCCGGTACCGACCGGCCGGTCGCGCCGGTGCCCGACCCGGTGCGGGACGCGCCCGGCCCGCCGCCGGCGGTGGCGCCCGCCCCGCCCCCGGCCGCACCCGAACCCCCCGCCGCCCCCGGACCGTCCGCCGCGCCGGTTCCCGAACCGCCCGCGGCCCACCACGAGCGGCCCGCCGCGCCAGTGCCCGCGCCCGCACCCGTACCGGCGCCGCCGCCCGTGCCCGCGCAGGCCGAGCCCCCGGCCGACCCGTTCGCCGCGGACGCGCCCCCGCCGCGGATCCCGCCGCCTCCCCCGCCGGTCCCCGCGCCCGCGCCGCCGCCCGAACCGGCACCGGACCCGGTGCCGCCGGCGGACGCCACGACCGCGGACGCGGCCGCCGCGGCGCACTACCCGCCGCCGGCACCGGAGCCGGCGTGGGCGGCCGAGGCGCAGCGCACCCAGCTGGACACCGACGCGTTCAAGACCCAGCTCGACCCGGGCCCGGCGTGGCCGGGGGCCGCCAGCCCCGCCCCGCCGGTCCCCCCGCCCGCCGCACCGCCCGCCGTACCGCCCGGCCCGCCGCCGGTACCCGTACCGGTGCCGGGTCCCGAGCCCGTCCCGCACGCGGACCTGCCGCCCCCGCCGGCGCCGGTCCCCGAGCCGCCGCCCCCGCTGCCGGCCGCACCGGTCGCCGAACCGGACCCGCAGGTCGCCGAGGCGTACGGGATCCGGTTCCTGTGCGGCGCCGACGACATCGGCCGCGTCGTCACCGAGGTGCGGCGGCGTGGCAAGTGGGCGCGGCGGCTGCGCGGGCAGGAGGTGTCGAGCGCGTCGGCGCCCGCGCTGCTGCTGATCGGCGCGCCGTCCAGCGGGCAGCGGCGGCTGGCCCGGATGGCGGCCCGCGCCCTGGCGGAGGTGGAGGCCTCCAGCGGCGAGGTCCGCTCCGTGCACGCCGAGGACCTGCGCGAGGACGGCCCCGACGGGCTGCGCGCCGCGCTGGAGGACCACGCGGGCCACGTCCTGCTGCTGGACGGCCTGGACGGCCTGATCCTGGACGAGGCCGACGGCGCCGCCTACGCCTCCGTCCTCTACCGGACGCGGCTGGAGGGCGTCAACGACACGGCGCTGCTCGGCACGTGCGAGCCGGACCGGGTCGGGGAGCTGTCGGCGGCGGCGCCGGAACTGACCGCGGACCTGCGGGCGGTGCGGCTGCCGGACCTGTCGGCGCCGTCCGCGCGGGCGGCGCTGGTGGGACTGCTGGCCGAGGAGCGCAGCCTGCGGCTCGGCGCGGACGCGCGGGCGGTGGTGGACCGCGAGGTGGGGTCGCTGCGGCCGCGCGGGCGGCTGACCGGCGCCCGCCTGGTGGAGGCCTACCTGGACCGGGCCGCGACACGGCATCTGGGCAGCGCGGAGGCGACGCAGGCGATAGGCAGCGCACTGTCGCTGACGGCGGCGGACTTCGAGGGCCTGGCGGCGGAACTGTCCGGCCGCTGACCCCGCCCGCGCCCCTGCCCACCCGCCACGGTCCCGCCCGCCGGAGCTCCGGCCGCTGGTGGCCGCGCCCGCCTAAGACCCGCCCGCCGACGGCCCGCACAGCCAAGGCCCGCCAGCCGACGGCCCGCACACTTCAGGCCTTCAGGCCTCCAGACCTGCCGGCCCGCCGGCCCGCCGGCCGACGGTCCGCGCGGCACAGGACCGCCCAGCGACCGCGAGGTGGCGAGGGCGGCGACGAGCAGGAGGCCGCGGCCGGCCTCGGCACCTGGCGGTCGGCGGGGGCCGGTGACCGCCTGGCCTACGAGCCGGCGCAGCGGCGTCGGGTCGTCGGCGCGCGACCGCCGGTACCCGTCGGCTGGCGGGGGCGTCGGGCGGCGGGCCGGAGGAGGCGGGGTGTTCCGCAGGGGGGCGTCCCCTCCCGGACAGCGCGTTCTGCGGGCCCGCGGCGCCCAAGGGCGTGCCCCGGGACGCGGTGGGCGCCCTGCCCGTGTGGCGCGTTCTCGCCTCGCCGGTAAGGGTTTTGGGTCCCTGCGGGACGGCGGAGTGTCGGTGCCTCGCGTCACGATGGGGACGTGGATCGCGTTGACCGGTTGCTGGCGCTCGTCGCCGAGCTGCGGGCGGCCTCCCCCGAGCCGCTGGATCCGGCCGGGCTGGCGGCGCGGCTGGGGGTCGCCGAGCGGACCGTCCGCCGCGACCTGGCGCTGCTGGCGCACGGCGGGCTGCCGGTGCGGGCGGAGCGGGGCCGCGGCTACGCGCTGCCCGGCCCGCCGGATCAGGTGCCGCTGGGCGAGGCGGGGTCGCTGGTGGGGCCGGTGCGGGGCACGCTCGATGAGGCGGTCCGCACCCGCCGGGTCGTACGGCTGGCCTACACCGACCGGGCGGGGTCGCGCAGTTTCCGCGACGTGGAGGCGCACGGCCTGGTCATCGCCCCCTACGGGGAGTACCTGGTCGGGTGGTGCCGGATGCGGGACGGCCCGCGGATGTTCCGGCTGGACCGGATCGGCGCAGCGTTCCTGTCGGGCCGGGCGGCGGAGGTGCGGGATCTGGACGGGCTGCTGGCCGCGCTGCGGGTGCCGGTGCCGCGCCCGGGGGCCGGTGCGGGGCCGCGGGGCCCGGCCGACCACGTGCGGGCGCGGGCGTGGACGCTGGACCGGCTGGAGTTCGTGCGGTCCCGGCTGCGCGACGCGGCGGCCGGGCTGCGCGCCCCCGCGGGCCGGTCCGCGGGCCCGGATCGGGGGCCGGGTGCGGCGGCGCTGCGCGGGGTGCTGGGGCATCTGGCGGAGTGGACGCGGTGGCAGGCGGCGGCGATCCGGTCGGCGGCGACGGGCGAGGAGCCGGTGCCGGCGGGCCGGCCCCCGGCGTTCCCGCCGGTGTTCGGCCGCGACCTGCCGTACGAGGTGCGGGAGCGGATGATCCAGGACGCGATGGCGCTGCGGTCGCTGGGCGAGGTGGCGCGCGACCTGGAGGAGGTGCTGGAGTCGGTGGGGCACTGGGCGGCGGGCTGCGACGACGCGCTGTGGACGCGGGAGCTGCCGGATCCGCGCCCCTACGGGCCGCCGGGCCCGCCGCGTCCGCTGGCGGACCTGCTCGCGGGCTGGCGCGGGCCGCTGGCCCACATCGAGTGGCATCTGGACCGCCTCACCGACGAGCCCCCGGAGCCGCCGCCCGGCGGCGACCAGGAGGAGGAGGTCTGGGTGGTCGACCGCTGCCCCCTGCAGGCGTGACCACCTCGCGGCGCCGGAGCGCCGGGCGGGTCAGCGGGCGGGCGCGCGGCCCGGTTCGGGGCGGCGGGGAGCGGACACGGCGCCGCCCGAGTCCGCCGTGTCCGAGTCCGCCCTGCCTTCACCACCGCGTACGCCGCCGCCTTCGTCTACGTCAACGGGTTCGGCGCCGGGTTCGCCACCGCCTTCGGCGCCCGCGTCTGCGGCACTGGGGTCTGCGGCGCCCGCGTCCGCACCGGGTTCGGCGCCGGGGGCAGCGGGGGTGGGGGTGAGGTGGCGGGTGAACCAGACGGTCTTGCCGGGGGGACGGGGGCGGGCGCCGAAATCGGTGGCGAGGGCGGCGACGAGCAGGAGGCCGCGGCCGGCCTCGGCCCAGTCCAGGACGCGGGGCGGGCCGCCGGGGACGGCGGGCGCGGCCGGGTGGGCGTCGCTGACCTCGGCGGTGAGGAGCGTCCCGTCCAGCCGCAGGGCCAGGCGGACGGGCCCGGCGCCGTGCACGACGGCGTTGGTGACGAGTTCGTCGACCATGAGGACGACGTCGGCGATGTCGCCGCCGCTGGCCGGGTCGGTGACGTGCCAGCCCCGCAGGGTGCGGGCGGTGAGGTCGCGGGCGCGGGACGCGGCGCGGGCCTCGGCGGGCAGGTCCCACGCGGCGGCGGCGCCGTCCGGGCCGGTCACGGCGCCGTCCGGGCCGGTGTCCGAGGCGCCTTCCGCGGTGCGGTCCGGGTGGTGGTGTTCGCGGGTCGTCGTCCTGGTCGGGTCGGGCGGCGCGGTTCCGGTCCCCGTGGTCGTCATGGTGCTGTCCCCCGTTTCGTGCCGGCTCGTCCGGCATGCGGTCATAGTCAGGGACGCGCCCGGCGGCGGGGCGGTGCACGGGCGCAGGCGATCCTCACTCCGGGGTGAGGTGAACGCCGCGCGCGGGGTGCCGGTGGAACGGGCACCCGCCCGGAGCCGTTACAGTGGAGGTGTCGGTGTGGCATGTGTCCCCCGGGCTCTACCTGATGCCTTCGGGGAATACCGCCGGTCCCATGTGGTCCGGGCTGGAGCTTCGTTGTGCCTTTCGCCGTGAGGCGACCACCACACCGGCTTGAACGCCGAGGCCCCGGCGAGTGAGAATCTCGCCGGGGCCTCGGCGTTCGCATGTGCGGGGCTGGGCGGGCTGGGGAAGCGGGTGTTACAGGACGGCCGCCGCGACGGCGGCGCCGATCGCGGCGAGGACGATGATGACGGCGGCGGCGGTGAGGACGATGGTGCGGGTCCGGCGCCCGCGGGGGGTGCCGTGGCGGGCGAGGCGCTGGGCCAGCCGCGGGTCGTCCTCGCTCAGGCGGACCTCGATCTGGGTGAGGATCCGCTGCTCCTCCATCGACAGCGCCATGCTTCAGACCTCCGGGGGGTGATCAGGTGACTGGTTCCTCCCCAGAGATCATGATCATTATCCCTTCGGTGCGGTGACCGTTGCGCCGCGTCCGGGGGCGCTCTCGTGGTGGAGCCGGTCCAGGGCGGTGACGTAGTAGGTGTAGGCGCGGCCGGGCTTGGCGGCCGGGTCGAGGATGCCGCCGCCGCGGACGTCGGCGATGAGGCGTTCCGGGTCGACGGGGGCGCAGCCGGGGCCGGTGCCGTCGACGCGGTAGACGGCGTAGGAGACGGCTCCGGCGGAGGGCCGCCAGGTCACCTTGACGCCCTTGACGCCCTTGCCGGCGGGGACGGCGGCGGTGCCGTGCACGGGCGGCGGCGCGGCGTTCCCGTCCTGTCCCCTCCCGCCTCCCTTGCCGCCGTCCTTGGCCGCTTCGTCCACGGCGGGGAGGATGGCGGGCCGGGTGTAGTGGTCGTCGCGGAGCCGGGCGGCGAACCCGCGCCGGTTGGCGGCGATGTCGGAGGCGCTGAAGAACACGTCGCCGCGGACCTGCGGGTACTTGGCGTTGAGGGTGAGGTGCCGCGACAGTTCGGCGGGGTCCTTCCAGGCGGCGTCGGCGCCGACGCGGTAGGCGCCCTGCCCGATGGTGAGCTGCACGTCGGTGCCCTCGACCTGGCGTGCCCACCAGGCGACGAGCTTGGCGTAGTCGGCGCGGGGGTCGCCGATCGGCCAGTACAGCTGCGGGGTGACGTAGTCGAGCCACCCCTTCTTGATCCATTTGCGGGTGTCGGCGTAGACGTCGTCGTAGCTCTGCAGGGCGCGGGTGGGGGATCCGCCGGGGTCGCTGCTCTTGTTGCGCCAGACGCCGAAGGGGCTGATGCCGAACCGGACCCACGGTTTGGCGTCGTGGATCTTCTGCGACAGCGACTCGACGAGGGTGTCGACGTTCTTGCGGCGCCAGTCGGCGCGCTTCATGCCGGCGCCGTAGGCCTTGTAGGCGGCGTCGTCGGGGAAGTCGCCGCCTTCGGGGTAGGGGTAGAAGTAGTCGTCGAAGTGGACGGCGTCGATGTCGTACTTGGTGACGACGTCCATGACGGCCTTGGTGGCCAGGTCGCGGACCTGGGGCAGGCCCGGGTCGTACCACAGCCCGGTCCCGTACTTGCGGACCCAGTCGGGGTGCTGCCGTGCGGGGCTCTTGGGCGACAGCTTCTTCACGTCGTCCTGGCGGGACACGCGGTAGGGGTTGAACCAGGCGTGGAACTCCAGGTTGCGGGCGTGGGCCTCCTTGAGCATGAACGCCAGGACGTCGTAGCCGGGGTCCTTGCCCTGGGTGCCGGTGATCCACTGCGACCACGGCTCGTAGGGGGAGTCGTAGAAGGCGTCAGAGTTGGGGCGGATCTGCACGAAGACCGCGTTCATGTTCATGGCCCGGGCGGTGTCCAGCAGGCCGGTGTACCGCTTCTTCTGCGCGGCGGCCGAGCCCGCGTCGCCGGGCCAGTCGATGCCGCCGACGGTGGCGATCCACATGCCGCGCAGCTGCCGGTGCGCGGAGTCGCCGGGCGCGGGGACGCGGGGGCACTCGGCCTCGGCGCCGGGCGGCACGGGGCCGCGGCCGCCGGCCTCCCGCTCGCCGAAGGCGGGGATCCCGCACGCGGCGAGCGCGCCCGCCGACACCGCGGCCGTCGCCGCCGCCACCACTGCCCGGAACCTGGATCGCGTAGCCATAGCGGCTCATTGTTACGCACCCGTTGCGATGCTCGCGCCAGAACAGCGATGCCCGTGTGATCCCCCGTCGTCCCGTTTCCCCTGATCCGCGCCTTGCGATCTTCGAACACGCGTTCCATACTGGCCGGATCAGTGATCGTTCACATGTTCGAAGGAGGTAGGGGTGCGCTGGGACCACCTGCGGCTGGACGGCGACACCGCGGCGCCGGGCGGGCCCCGGCCGCCGCTGATCGAGCGGCGGGCCGTCGCGCGGACGATCGACACCCCCGAGTTCCGCGGCATGACCTTCTACGAGGTCCACGCCAGGACGGTCCTCAACCGGGTCCCCGAAGCCTCCCGCGTCCCGTTCCGCTGGACGATCAACCCCTACCGGGGCTGCTCCCATGCCTGTATTTACTGCTTCGCCCGGAAAACCCACGAATACCTGGACATGGACGCGGGTGCGGACTTCGATTCGCGGATCATGGTGAAGGTGAACGCCGCCGAGCGCGTCCGGGCGGAGCTCGCGGCGCCGCGGTGGCGGGGCGAGCACATCGCGATGGGCACCAACGTCGACTGCTACCAGCGCGCCGAGGGCCGCTACCGGCTGATGCCGGGCATCCTCGCGGCACTGCGGGACGCCGCCAACCCGTTCTCCATCCTGACCAAGGGCTCGCTCATCCTGCGCGACCTGCCCCTGCTGCGGGAGGCCGCCGCCCGCACCGAGGTGGGCACCGCGGTCTCGGTCGGCTCCGTCGACCCCGACCTGTGGCGCCTGGTCGAACCGGGCACCCCGCCGCCGCGCCGCCGCCTGGAGGTCTGCGCCGCGCTCAACGACGCCGGCATCGGCTGCGGCGTGCTGATGGGCCCGGTCCTGCCCTACCTGTCGGACTCCCCCGCCCAGCTGGACGCCGCCGTCCGGCAGATCGCCGACGCGGGCGCCACGTCGGTGTCGGCGATCACGCTGCACCTGCGCCCCGGCGCCCGCGAATGGTTCCTGGCGTGGCTGCGCGAGCACCGCCCCGACCTGGTCGTCCCCTACGCGCGCCTGTACCGCGGCGGCGCCTACGCCCCCCGCGACTACCAGCGGCGCATCTCCCGCCGGGTCGCCGACCTCGCCGCCGAATACGGCATCGGCGGCCGCGCACGGCACCGCCCCGCCCTCCCCCCGCCGCCCGCACCCCCGCAGCAGCTGTCCCTCCTGTGAGCCCGCCCCTCCCGAACCCGGCCGGCAGCGGGCGGGCGGCCGGGCGGGCGGGGTCAGGCGGGCTCGGGGTCTAGTTCGACCGGTTCGGCGATGACGTCGACCATCGCGCCGTTGCGCAGGACGGTGACGGGCAGCGGACGGCCGATCGCGTCGGCGAACATCAGCTTCTGCAGCGACTGGGCGTGCGAGACCGGCGCGCCGCCGGCGGTGAGGACCAGGTCGCCGCGCCGCAGCCCGGCGCGGTCGGCGGGGCTGCCGGGCACGACCTCGGCGACGCGCAGCGCCTCGTCCTGCCCGGTCCGGGCCCGCAGCGCCGCCGGCACCGGGACCGGGGCGGCGGCCAGGCCGAGGAACGCGCGGCGGACGCGGCCGTCGCGGATCAGCGCGGCGATGATGCGGCGGGTGGTGGCGTTGATCGGCACGGCCAGGCCGAGACCGATCCCGGCGACGGCGGTGGCGACGCCGACGACGCGGCCGCCCGCGTCGGCGAGCGCGCCGCCGGAGTTGCCGGGGTTGAGGGCGGCGTCGGTCTGGATGACGTCCTCGATGACGCGGACGGCGGTACCGGCGCGGGTGGCCTGCCGCGTCGGCAGGGACCGGCCGAGCGCCGACACCACCCCGGCGGTGACCGACCCGGCGAGCCCGAGGGGGTTGCCGACGGCGACGACGAGCTGCCCCACGACCAGGGCGTCGGCGTCGCCGAGGGTCACCGGGCCGGGGGTCGGGCCGTCGGCGCGGACCACGGCCAGGTCCGACAGGGGGTCGGTGCCGACAACGGTGAAGTCGGCGGTGTCGCCGCCGGAGAAGGCGGCCTGACCGCCGGCGGCGCGGCCGACGACATGGGCGTTGGTCAGCAGGAACCCGTCGCCGGTGAACGCCAGGGCCGACCCGGATCCCTCGCCGCGGCGGTCCCGGACCCGCAGCGCCGCCACACGCGGGGTCAGCTCCCGCGCCACGGCCGACACCACCCGCGAGTAGGCGTCCAGCGGCTCGTCCATGACACCTCCCGAATGATTACAGCGTTACACGGTAACCATGGAAGCGGAAGAGGTGTTCCGGGTCACAGGCCGCAGCCTCACAGGTCGGAGCCTCACAGGTCGGAGCGCAGGATCCCGTACAGCACCTCGTCGTGGTAGCGGCCGCCCACGAAGCCGTAACCGCGCATCACCCCCTCCCGGGTGAACCCCGCCTTCTCCAGGGCGCGCTGCTCGGCGGTGTTGGCCACGTCGGTCTCGGCCTGGATCCGGTGGACGGTGGTGTGCGCGAACAGGTACTCCACCAGCAGCCGCTGCGCACGCGTCCCCGCGCCCCTCCCCCGCGCCCCGGGCATCAGCGCGATCCCGATGCTCCAGCACCACGACCGCGCCGTCGTGGTCACCCGGCGGTAGGACACCAGCCCGAGCCGGTCGCCGCCCGCGGCGACCAGCAGGGTGCCGGTGTCCTCACCGAGCATCCCGTCGTCCTCCCAGCGGCGCCGGAACCGGCGGGGATCGAACCAGCCCTCCCACAGGAACGGCCCGGCCAGCCCGGGGTCGGTCCGCAGCCGCTCGATGAACGGCAGATCGTCCTCGGCGACGGGCCGCAGCCGCACAGGATCGTCCATGGGGTCGACCGTAGGGCGGCGCGGCCGCGGGCACCACCGGGTTTCACCGCAGCGTCGACAGGCCCCCGTCGACGTGCAGGACCTGCCCGGTGACGTAGGACGCGCGGTCCGACAGCAGGAACACCGCCGCGTCCGCGACCTCCCACGCCGTGCCCTGCCGGTGCATCGGGATCAGCCGGGCGACCTGGTCGCGGGAGGCGTTGCCGGACGAGGCGTCCCGCCCCATCACCGTGTCGATCAGGCCCGGCGCCACCACGTTCGCGCGGATCCCGCGCGGCGCCCCCTCGGCCGCGATGTGCCGCACCAGCCCCGTCAGGCCCGCCTTCGAGGCGTCGTAGGACGGCGACCGCGAACCCGGTTTCGTCCCCGCGAGCGACCCGATGAACACCAGCGACCCCCCGGCCTCCAGCGCCGGCATCGCGGCCTTGCCGACCAGGAACGGGGCGCGCAGGTTCACGTGCAGGACCCGGTCCCAGTCGGCCAGGGCCGTCCCGGCCAGCCCGTACCCGATCCCGATCCCGGCGTTGAACACCACCCCGTCCAGCCCGCCGAGCCCCTCCCCGGCCCGTGTCACCACGCGGTCGCAGGCCGCCGGGTCGGTGACGTCGGCCACCACCGTGCACGCCCGCCCGCCCTCGCCCTCGACCATCGCGGCGGTCTCCCCCGCCGCGTGCTCGTCGACGTCCGCGCACGCCACCGCCGCGCCCTCCCGGGCCGCGGCCACCGCGATCGCGCGGCCGTTGCCGACCGGCGCGCCGGGGTCGGCGCTCGGCCGCGTCCCCGCGCCGACGACCAGGATCCGGCGTCCGGCCAGCAGCCCGCCGGAGGGGCGAAGATCAGGCATGTCCGGCACCGTAGCCGACACCGCCCGTTCCCGCCCAGACCCGTTCCGCCCCGCGGGCACCGGGCGGCTAAGGTGCGGGGCATGGCAGCAGGCACGGCAGGGGCCGCGGCAGTGGGAACGGCGGCGGCCGCTCCCGGGGAGCCGGTCGTCGTCGAACGCGCCGCCGGCGTCGGCGGCGAGCTGGTGCTGCGCCGCGCCGGCGCCCACTACGAGATCATCAGCAACGGCGTGTTCCTCATGGATACCCGCAACGGCGAGTCCGAGCGGACCCTGGTCCGCACCGCCGTGCAGGGGCTGGACGCGCCGGTGCGGCTGCTCATCGGCGGCCTCGGCGTCGGGTTCTCCCTCGCCGAGGCCCTCACCCTGTCCGCGGTGACGCACGTCACCGTCGTCGAACGCGAACCCGCCGTCGTCCGCTGGCACGCCGGGCCGCTGCGCCCCTGGTCGGCCGGAGCACTCGACGACCCCCGCGTCACCGTCCGCCGCGCCGACCTCCTCGACGTCGTCGCCGGCCCCGCCGCCGGCCCCTTCGACGCCCTGTGCCTGGACATCGACAACGGCCCCGACTGGACCGTCACCCCCGGCAACGCTCGCCTCTACGCCCCCGCCGGCCTGGACCTCCTCGCCCGCCTGCTGACCCCGCGCGGCGTCCTCGCGGTGTGGAGCGCGAACGCCGCGCCCGCGTTCGAGGCCCTGCTGCGCGGCCGGTTCGCCCGGGTGGACGCCCGGCCGGTGCCCGTGCCGCGCGGCGAACCCGACGTCGTGTACCTCGCCTCCCGCCCCGCCCGGTGACCGGCCCCGGCGGGCCGGCCCCTACAAAGCGGCGCCGCTCGTTTTGGCGGCCCACCTGATCCGCCCCCGAAGACCAGTTCGCTAGGTTTCGGCCTGACAAAACCTTTTTGGGAGGATCTGTGGCTACTGCCCACGCAACCCAGCGGCGCCCCGCCGTCCTGGGCGACCTGCTGCCCGGTTCACTGGCCCGCGACGCCGCCCTCGTCGCCGGCGCCGCCGCGTTCGTCGGCGTCGCCGCGCAGCTCGCGGTCCCGCTGCCCGGAACCCCCGTCCCCGTCACCGGGCAGACCTTCGCCGTCCTGCTCGCCGGCGCCGCCCTCGGCACCGGCCGCGCCGCCCTCGGCATGCTCGTCTACCTGCTCGCCGGCATGGCCGGCGTCCCCTGGTTCACCGACGGCACCTCCGGCGCCGACTTCCCCACCCTCGGCTACATCATCGGGTTCATCGCCGCCGCCGCCGTCGTCGGACGCCTGGCCGAACACGGCGGCGACCGCACACCGCTGCGCACCATCGGCACCATGCTGATCGGCACCGCCATCATGTACGCCGCCGGCGTCCCCTACCTGATGGCCGCCCTGAACATCGACCTCGCCAAGGCCGCCGACCTCGGCATGACGCCCTTCCTGGCCGGCGACGCGCTCAAGGTCCTGCTGGCCGCCGGACTGCTGCCCGCCGCCTGGAAGCTCACCGGCGCCGCCCGCCGCTGACCCGCCCCGTCCGTCCCGCCCCCGGCGCCCGCGCATGGGGACGGGACGGACGGGCATATCCGCCGCACACCGCCCGCCCGGCGCACGGCACCCGCCGGTGTGGCGCACACCTCACCCCGCACCCCCGCCCCCACCGTTTGAACAGGTTCAAATCTGGCGTACAGTGGCCCGTGTGAAGCTCGCCGTGACAGCACCGGACCGACTCACCGTCCGCACCGTCCCGGTCCCCGACCCGGGCGACCTCATCGCGCGGCTCCCGCACCCCTCCGCACTCGCCTGGATCCGCCACGGCCAGGGCATCGTCGGCTGGGGCGAGGCCGCCCGCCTCACCCTCCCCGGCGGCGAGGACCGCTTCACCGCCGCCGCCCGCATGCTCGGCGACCTGTTCGGCGCCGCCGCCGTCGACGACCCCGTCGCCGTCCCCGGCTCCGGACCCGTCGCCTTCGGCTCCTTCGGCTTCGACCCCAAATCCCCCGACTCCACCCTCATCGTCCCGCGCCGCATCCTCGGCCGCCGCGACGGCCGCGCCTGGCTCACCACCATCGGCGACGACACCGACCCCCTCACCCTCGCCAACCCGCCCCACCCGCCCACCGGCCTGCACTGGAGCGGCGGCGCCCGCACCGAGGACGACTGGAAGCACGCCGTCGCCACCGCCGTCGACCGCATCCGCGCCGGACGCCTCGGCAAGGTCGTCCTCGCCCGCGACCTCACCGCCCGCGCCACCGCCCCCATCGACGCCCGCGTCCTCCTGCAGCGCCTCGCCGCACGCTTCCCCGCCTGCTACACCTTCTCCTGCGCCGGCCTCGTCGGCGCCACCCCCGAACTCCTCATCCGCCGCACCGGCGACGACGTCCAATCCCTCGTCCTGGCCGGCACCACCCCACGCGGCACCACCCCCGACGACGACCGCGACCGCGCCCGCCGCCTCTTCCGCTCCGCCAAGGACCGCCAAGAGCACGCCTACGCCGCCGAAATGGTCCGCGACGCCCTCACCCCCCTGTGCGCCGACCTCACCGTCCCCGCCCGGCCCGAACTCCTCACCCTCCCCAACGTCCTGCACCTCGCCTCCCCCATCCACGGCCGCCTCACCGCCGACCGCTCCGTCCTGGACGTCGTCGCCGCCCTGCACCCCACCCCCGCCGTCTGCGGCACCCCCACCGACACCGCCCTCGACCTCATCCGCGAACTCGAGGGCATGGACCGCGGCCGCTACGCCGGCCCCGTCGGCTGGGTCGACGCCCGCGGCGACGGCGAATGGGGCATCGCACTGCGCTGCGCCGAGATCGACGGCACCCGCGCCCGCCTGTTCGCCGGCTGCGGCATCGTCGCCGACTCCGACCCCGCCGCCGAACTCGCCGAAGCCCACGCCAAGTTCCGCCCCATGCAGTACGCCCTCCAGGGCTGACCCCACCCGCGGACCGGGCACACTGGGACGATGCGCGCGAGCCGGCTGCTGTCCCTCCTGCTGCTCCTGCAGACCCGCGAACGCATGACCGCCCGCGAACTCGCCGCCGAACTCGAGGTCTCCGTCCGCACCGTCTACCGCGACGTCGAATCCCTCAGCACCGCCGGCGTCCCCGTCTACGCCGACCGCGGACCCGACGGCGGCTACCGCCTCCTCGGCGGATACCGCACCCGCCTCACCGGACTCACCGAAGCCGAAGCCGCCTCCCTCCCCCTGTCGGGCATCCCCGGACCCGCCACCCAGCTCGGCCTCGGCGACGTCCTCGCCGCCGAACTCAAACTCCTCGCCGCACTCCCGCCCGCCCTCCGCACCCGCGCCACCCGCATCCGCGAACGCTTCCACCTCGACGCACCCGGCTGGTTCCGCACCCCCGACGACGTCCCCCACCTGCACGCCATCGCCGACGCAGTCTGGAACCAGCACCCCATCCAGATCCGCTACCGCCGCTGGCAGCGCCCCCAGCAGGTCACCCGCACCCTCGAACCCCTCGGCGTCGTCCTCAAGGCCGGCTCCTGGTACCTCATCGCCCAACCCGCCGACACCACCGCGGAACCGCGGACCTACCGCATCTCACGCGTCCTGGCCCTCAGCGTCCTGCCCGACCGCTTCGACCGCCCCGCCGGATTCGACCTCGCCGCCCACTGGACCGCCTACACCGAACGCTTCGAAGCCGACTCCTACCCCGAGCACGCCACCGTCCTACTCTCCCCCGAAGGACTCACCCGCGCCCAGATCCTGCTCCCGCCCGCCATGGCCCGCGCCGCCCTCGACGCCCGGGCCGACGGGGCCGACGGGGCCGACCGCGACGCCGCCGACCCACCCGGCCCCCGCACATGGATCCGAGCCGTCCTCCCCATCGAATCCGTCCGCCACGCCCACGTCGAATTCCTCAAACTCGGCGCCGACGTCGAAGTCCTCGACCCGCCCGAACTCCGCGCCATGATCACCGCCACCGTCCGCGCACTCGCCGCCCGCTACACCCCCGCACCCACCCACCAGGGATGACGACCCCACCACCCGCACACCCGACGACCCCACCGCGCCCGGTACGGTCGTGTACAACCCCAGCACAGTGAGACGGAGGACGAAGCACCGTGGACGTCGAACGGACCGCTTTGCCCGGAATCGGCCTGCAGCACGTCATGACCACCGGCCGCGGCCGCCAACTCGGCGTCATCTCCCACCGCACCGGCCGCCGCGACCTGGTCATCTACGACAAAGAAGACCCCGACAGCTGCATCGCCACCGTCGCCCTCACCGCCGAAGAGGCCAACGCCATCGCCGAACTCCTCGGCACCGGACGCATCGTCGAACACCTCGCCGAACTCCACCGCCAGGTCGAAGGACTCATCACCGAGCAGTACCCCATCGCCGCCGGCTCCCCCTACGACGGACGCCCCCTCGGCGACACCCGCGCCCGCACCCGCACCGGCGCCTCCATCGTCGCCGTCGTCCGCGAAGGACAGGTCCTCGCCAGCCCCCGCCCCGACTTCACCTTCACCGCCGGCGACATCATCGTCGTCGTCGGCACCGGAGAAGGCACCTCCGCCGTCGCCCAGATCCTCGCGACCGGCTGACCGCGCATGCACGCAGCCGTCCAACTCATCGAACTCGGCGCCATCATCCTCGCCCTCGGACTGCTCGGCGCCGTCTCCGTCCGCTTCTCGATCTCCCCCATCCCCCTCTACCTCATCGCCGGCCTCGCCTTCGGCGCAGGCGGCATCCTCCCCCTCACCACCAGCGAGGAATTCGTCTCCATCGGCGCCGAAGTCGGCGTCATCCTCCTGCTGTTCAGCCTCGGCCTCGAATACACCGCCAGCGAACTCGTCGGCACCCTGCGCACCAACGCACCCACCGGCCTCGCCGACATCGCCCTCAACGCCGCCCCCGGCGTCGCCGCCGCCCTCCTGCTCGGCTGGGGCCCCGTCGCCGCCGTCGCCATGGGCGGCATCACCTACGTCACCTCCTCCGGCATCACCGCCAAAGTCATCGGCGACCTCGGCTGGATCGGCAACCGCGAAACCCCCGCCCTGCTCTCGGTCCTCGTCTTCGAAGACCTCACCATGGCCGCCTACCTGCCCATCCTCACCGCACTGCTCGCCGGCGCCGGACTCGTCGGCGGCGCCACCGCCCTCGCCATCGCCGCCGCCACCATCACCGTCATCCTCTACATCGCCCTCCGCCACGGAAAGCTCGTCGAACGCTTCGTCGCCAGCCCCAGCGAAGAAGTCCTCCTCCTCAAAGTCCTCGGCCTCACCCTCCTCGTCGCCGGCATCGCCCAGCGCCTCCAGGTCTCCGCCGCCGTCGGCGCCTTCCTCGTCGGCATCGCCCTGTCCGGCACCCTCGCCCACACCGCCCAGAAACTCCTCGCACCCCTGCGCGACCTCTTCGCCGCCGTCTTCTTCGTCTTCTTCGGCCTGCGCACCGACCCCGGCGATCTCCCGCCCGTCCTCGGCATCGCCGCGCTCCTCGCCGCCGCCGGCATCCTCACCAAGATGGCCACCGGCTGGATCGCCGCCCGCCGCGCCGGCGTCGCCACCACCGGACGCCTCCGCGCCGGCGCCGCCCTCGTCCCCCGCGGCGAGTTCAACATCGTCATCGCCGGACTCGCCGTCAGCGCCGGCACCAACCCCCGCCTCGGCCCCCTCGCCGCCGCCTACGTCCTCATCCTCGCCGTCGCCGGACCCGTCCTCGCCCGCGGCACCGAACCCGTCGCCGCCCGCCTGCGCAGCCGCCGCCACCAACGCCGCGCCCCGCAGACCGACGACGACGTCCCCGTCATCACCAGGCCCGCCCACACCGGCACCGGCCGCACCGCCACCGGCGACACCGGCCCCACACCCACGGTCTCCTGACCGCCCGCCTCACCCCGCCGGTGGCTGGCACCCCGGACACCAGAACAGGTTCCGCGACGCCACCTCCGCCGCCGCCACCGGCGTCCCGCACACCAGGCACGGCAACCCCGCACGCCGGTACACGTACACCTCACCACCATGGTCGTCCACCCGCGGCGGACGCCCCATCGCCTCCGGCGTGTGCTCCGGACGGACCGTGTCGATCCGCCCCACCCGGACTCCCTCCGCCATCAGCAGCACCAGATCGTCCCAGATCGCCGCCCACTGCCCCGCCGACACCCGCCGCCCCGGCAACCGCGGATCGATCCCCTGCCGGAACAGCACCTCCGCCCGGTAGATGTTCCCCGGCCCCGCCACCACCGACTGATCCATCAGCAGCACGGCGATCGGCGTCCGCGCCCGGCTGACCCGCCGCCACGCGAGCTCCGGATCGGCGTCCGCCCGCAGCGGATCGGGCCCCAGCCGGTCCCGCAGCAGCTTCACCTCGCCCGGCTCCAGCACCTCGCACGTGTTCGGACCCCGCAGATCCGCGAAATGCTCCCCGCCCACCAGCCGCAATCGCACCAGCCCCACCGGATCCGGAGCCGGCAGCGCCCCGAACCCGAACCTGCCGTAGATCCCCAGATGCACGTGCAACGTCAGCTCGTCGTCGAACCCCAGCAGCAGATGCTTGCCGTGCGCGTCCGCGTCCACCAGCACCCGCCCGTCCAGCCGCCGCGCCCCCTCGGCGAACCGCCCCTGCGGACTCGCGGCCGCGACGGCGAGGCCGCCGAACATCCGCTGATGATCGGCGGCCAGGCGATGAATCGTGTGTCCCTCGGGCATGGCCCGGAGCATAGCCCCGCCCCTACCGCAGCGGCTCCCCGATCTCCCGCATGTGACCCAGAGCCTGCCGGTACGACTCGACGAGACCCGTCTCGGTGTACGGAACGCCCACCGCCGCGCAGTGCTCCATCACCAGCGGCCGCACCCGCCGCAGGTTGCACCGCGGGATCCCCGGGAACAGGTGGTGCTCGATCTGGTAGTTCAGCCCGCCCATCAGCCAGTCGGTGAACACCCCGCCCCGCACGTTCCGCGACGTCAGCACCTGCCGCCGCAGATGCCCCCACCGCTCACCGGGCTCCGGCATCGCCATCCCCTTGTGGTTCGGCGCGAACACCGCCCCCAGATGCACCCCGAACAGCGCGTGCTGCACCGCGATCAACGCCACCGCCTGCGCCGGCGGCAGCAGCGTGAACGCCAGCGCCAGGTACCCCACCGCGTGGGCCAGCAGCAGACCACCCTCGACCAGCTGGTCGCGCCGGGACCGGCCGCGCAGGAACAGCACGCTCCCCACCTTGAGGTTGACGCCCTCCAGCGTCAGCAGCGGGAAGAACAGCGCCGCCTGATGCCGCGCCACCCACCGCAGCACGCCCCGCTTCCGCCCGGCCTGCTCCTGCGTCCACGCCAGCACGCCCTCCCCCACGTCCGGGTCCTTGCCCACATGGTTCGGATTGGCGTGGTGCCGGTTGTGCTTGTCGTTCCACCACCCGTGCCCCATCCCGAGCAGCAGGTTCCCCAGCAGCAGCCCCAGCCACCGGTTCCCCCGCGCGGACCGGGCGATCTGCCGGTGCCCCGCGTCATGCCCGAGGAACCCCATCCGTGCCGCCAGGACGGCGAGGGGGACGCCGAGCAGAACCGTCCACCAGCCGGCGCCCGCCCACGCCACGGCCCCCCACACCGCGGCCGTCGCGGCGAGGTTCAGCCCGATGGCCCGCGCGTAGTAGCCGCGGCGGCGCTCCAGCAGCCCGCTCTCGCGGACCCGCCGCGCCAGCGGTGCGAAGTCGCTGCCGGCCCGGCCCCCCGGCGTGGCGGACGACGGGGAGGGAGCGTGCAGGGTCGCGGGCATGAAGCCTCCAGTTCGAGTAGGAAGAACGGGTCCTCGAACGCTACGGAGCGTGAGGCCGTGCGGTCGCCACGCTGTGGAGCCAACTGTCCCCTGGCTCGCAGGTCCCGGTAGCGGCCCCCACGCCTCACCCCAAGGACGTCCTTCCCTCCAGAACGGGACCCTGCGTAAAAGTCCGCCCACCTCGCCCCTATAAGGTCATAAGTCATGGACGATGGCACGCGGTGGATCGAACTGGACGGAGCCGTCAACGCCCGGGACCTCGGCGGGCTCCCCACGGCCGACGGCAGGACCACCAGGCGGGGCTGCGTGCTCCGCTCCGACAACCTCCAGGACCTCTCGGTCACCGACGTCCGCATCCTGCTCGACGACTACGCCCTGAAGAACGTCATCGACCTGCGCAGCGAGGCCGAAGTACGCCTCGAGGGCCCCGGCCCCCTCACCCGCATACCGACCGTGACCGTCCACCATCTGTCGCTGTTCCCCGAGGCGGGCCGCCACACCGACGTCGCCGCCGACACGGCCGCCGACACCGACACCGACGTCGACGTGGACAAGGCGCTGCCCTGGCAGGACGACCGCTCCACCGGCCACTACCTGGGCTATCTGGCCGAC
Organism: Spirillospora sp. NPDC047418; assembly: GCF_040643275.1. Taxonomy (NCBI): domain Bacteria; kingdom Bacillati; phylum Actinomycetota; class Actinomycetes; order Streptosporangiales; family Thermomonosporaceae; genus Spirillospora; species Spirillospora sp. NPDC047418. The sequence goes on along the minus strand of NZ_JBEYTW010000028.1, from coordinate 75,454 downwards.
CGCGGCGACTCCATCGTCGCCGCCCTGCGCGTCATGACCCGCACCGACGGCTCGTCACTGGTGCACTGCGCCGCCGGCAAGGACCGGACCGGCGTCGTCTGCGCCCTCACCCTCGACGTCGCGGGCGTCACGCGCGAGGCGATCGTCGCCGATTACGTCCAGACCGGCGAGCGCCTGGAGGCCGTCCTGGGCCGGCTGCGGGCCAGCGACACCTACGCCGCCGACCTGGACTCCCGTCCCGCCGACACCCACAAGCCGCACGCCGCCCTGATGGAGAAGCTGCTCGCCCGCGTCGACGAGGAGTTCGGCGGGACGCTCGGCTGGCTGGCCGGGCACGGCTGGACGTCCGAGGACACCGACGCCCTCCGCGACCGCCTCCTCACCCCCTGACCCTCCCGTCCGGCGAAACTCCAGACCTTCGACCTACCGAGAAGCCCGCGACGTCGTTGGGGTTTCATGAGGTTTTGGATCTGGAGGCAGTGCTCCCGCCCGGCACCTTTACATTGTAATTTGAAAGATGAAGTATTCGCGGGGCGCCGGCATGGACGGGCGGCCGGGTCAGGCGAGGGTCTCGCGGACGGCGGCCTGGGCCGCCTTGCGGATCTCGGCGTGCAGGGCCGCGTTCGCCTCCCTGTCGGTGCGGGCCTCGATGATCCGCAGCCCCTCCCCCACCATCGCCTTCGGCAGGTCCGCCGCGGCCTCCAGCCGCCGGTACGGGACGCCGTGCGCAGCGGCGACCGTCTCCACGTCCACCTGGTGCGGGGTGCCGAAGACCCGCTCGAACGGGCCGCGCAGCGCCGCCTGCGGCAGCAGCGAGAAGATCCCGCCGCCCCGGTTGTTCACCACGATGACCGCCAGGTCGGGGCGCCGGTCGTACGGGCCGACGATCAGGCCGTTCTGGTCGTGCAGGAACGCCAGGTCGCCGAGCAGCGCGTAGGAGCGGCCGCTGTGCGCCAGCGCGGCGCCCATCGCCGTCGAGATCAGCCCGTCGATGCCGCTCGCACCGCGGTTCGCCATGATCCGGATGCCGCGGCGCGGCCGCATCACCTGGTCCAGGTCCCGGATCGGCATGCTCGCCGCGGTGAACAGCAGCGACCCGCCCGGCAGCCCGGCGACCAGGTCGCGGGCCAGCCGCGGCTCGCTCACCTGCGGCACCGCGTCCAGCACCGCGTCCACCGCCGCCGCGGCGGCCAGGTCCGCGGCCCGCCACGACCGCAGCCACGCGTCGTCGCCCGACACGACCGGGATCTCCACCTCCGGCGCCACCTGCGTCGCCGACCGGACCGGGTCGGGCCAGCGCGCCAGGTCCGGCGCGAGGACGATGTGCTCCTCGGCGCGCCGCAGCAGCGACAGCAGCGGCCGCGACAGCCCCGGCTTGCCGAGCGTCACCACCACCTCGGGACGGTGCCGCTCCACGAACTCCGGGACGCCCAGCAGGAAATGGTGCGACGACAGCGCGTGGTCGCCGTAGCGGGCGTTGCCGTTCGGCTCCGCCAGCACGGGCCACCCCGCCATCGACGCAGCCGCCACGTACCGCTTGACGTTCGACGCCCCGTCCCCCACCACCAGCACGCCGCGGCGCGTCGGCGGGACGTGCAGCACCGACCCCGGCGTCGCCGGCCGCACCTTCGTCCACGCGCCCGTCGCGTCGCCGTCCAGGGGCTCGCACCACGTCTCGTCGCCGTCGGGGATCAGCGGCTCGCGGAACGCCGCGTTCAGGTGCACCGGCCCCGGCGACGGCGCCTGCGCCGCCCCCCACGCGCGGCTGACCAGCGACCGCCAGTACGCCACCATCCCGGGGCGGTTCTCCGGCACGCCGACCTCGGTGGCCCACCGCACCGCCGTCCCGTACAGCTTCACCTGGTCGATCGTCTGGTTCGCGCCGGTGTCGCGCAGCTCCGGCGGCCGGTCCGCGGTGAGCACGATCAGCGGGACGCCGGACTCGTGCGCCTCGATCACCGCCGGATGGAAGTTCGCCGCCGCCGTCCCCGACGTGCACACCAGCGCCACCGGGCGGCTCGACCGCTTCGCCAGGCCCAGCCCGAGGAACGACGCCGACCGCTCGTCGATCCGCACGTGCAGCCGCAGCCGCCCCGCCTCCTCGGCGGCCTGCAGCGCCAGCGCCAGCGGCGCCGACCGCGACCCCGGCGCCAGCACCGCGTCGCTCATCCCGCACCGCAGCAGCTCGTCGACCAGGACGGTCGCCAGCGCGGTCGCCGGGTTCACGGCGCCACCCCGATCACCGCCGCGCCGGCCAGGTGCTCCTGCGCGGCCAGGGCGCGGTCCCGCCACCCGCCGGCGGGCACCTCCCAGCGGCGCAGCGCCTCCTCGTCCGGCACGGGCCGCCGCACCTCGATCTCGCCCGCCACCGGCCGCAGCGGATCGTGCACCACGTCGCCCTCCAGCAGCGACAGCGTGCCCAGCCCGCACGCGTACGGCAGGTCCGGCAGCGCGGCCGCGAGGGCCACGCCCGCCGCCAGCCCCACCGACGTCTCCACCGCGCTCGACACCACCACCGGCAGCCCGCACGCCTCGGCGACCCGCAGCGCCGCCGCGACCCCGCCGAGCGGCTGCACCTTCAGCACCGCCACGTCGGCGGCCTCCGCCGCCCGCACCTTCAGCGGGTCCTCGGCGCGGCGGATCGACTCGTCCGCCGCGACGGGCACGTCCACCCGCCGCCGCACCCGCGCGAGCTCCTCCAGCGTCGCGCAGGGCTGCTCGGCGTACTCCAGCTCCCACCGGTCCAGCGCCCGGATCATCCGGGCGGCGTGGTCGACGTCCCAGCGGCCGTTCACGTCGATGCGCACGCGGCCGTCCGGCCCGATCGCGTCCCGGACGGCCTCGACCCGCGCCATGTCGTCGGCGTCGCCCTGCCCGCGCTCGGCGACCTTCACCTTCGCGGTGCGGCAGCCGGACTCCTTGGTCATCGCGAACGCCCGCTCCGGGTCCACCGCGGGGATCGTCACGTTCACCGGGATCCGGTCCCGGACGGGCGCGGGCCAGCCCTCGTGCGCGGCCTCCCGGGCGGCCGCCAGCCAGCGGGCGCACTCGGCCGGGCCGTACTCGGCGAACGGCGAGAACTCCCCCCACCCGGCGGGGCCCCGCACGAGCAGGCCGTCCCGCCGCGTCACACCGCGGAACCGCGTCCGCATCGGGATGGAGAAGACCCGCACCCGCCGAACCCCCTGACCTGCCGATGGTCTGCCCGCCGAAATCACGGTATTCCGGATCACGCCGTGCGTATGAACACTTAGTAGTACCACGGGAAACGCGACCAGTCGGGGTCCCGCTTCTCCAGGAACGAGTCGCGCCCCTCGGCCGCCTCGTCGGTGCCGTAGGCCAGCCGCGTCGCCTCGCCGGCGAACACCTGCTGCCCCACGAGACCGTCGTCGACCAGGTTGAACGCGAACTTCAGCATCCGCTGCGCCGTCGGGCTCTTGCCGTTGACCTTCCGCGCCCACTCCAGCGCCGTCGCCTCCAGCTCGGCGTGCGGGACGACCGCGTTGACCATGCCCATGCCGTGCGCGGCCTCGGCGTCGTAGGTGTCGCCGAGGAAGAAGATCTCGCGGGCGAACTTCTGCCCGACCTGCCGCGCCAGGTACGCCGACCCGAACCCGCCGTCGAAGCTCGCCACGTCGGCGTCGGTCTGCTTGAACCGGGCGTGCTCCCGGCTGGCGAGGGTCAGGTCGCACACCACGTGCAGGCTGTGGCCGCCGCCCGCCGCCCAGCCCGGCACCACGCAGATGACGACCTTGCCCATCATCCGGATCAGCCGCTGCACCTCCAGGATGTGCAGCCGCCCCGCCCGCGCCGGGTCGATCGTGTCGGACGTCTCGCCCTCGGCGTACCTGTAGCCGTCCTTGCCGCGGATGCGCTGGTCGCCGCCCGAGCAGAACGACCAGCCGCCGTCCTTCGGCGACGGCCCGTTGCCCGTCAGCAGCACGCACCCGATGTCGCTGGACATCCGCGCGTGGTCGAGCGCCCGGTACAGCTCGTCCACCGTGTGGGGGCGGAACGCGTTGCGCACCTCCGGGCGGTTGAACGCCACCCGCACCGTGCCGTGGTCGACGGCCCGGTGGTAGGTGATGTCGGTGAAGCCGAACCCCTCGACCTCTTTCCACGCGTTCGCGTCGAACAGCTCCGAGACCATGTGTTCCTCTCCCTGAAGCGCCCGCCCCGGCCGGGGTCGCGGGCGGTCGTGGCCCATTCAACCGCCTCCCCGTTTGAACGCGTTCAGCGGGGTCGTCTAGGCTGGCGAGATCATGGATCGCCCGCTGCACGCCGTCGTCCTGCCCCCCGGCCCCGCCCTCCTGGACGCCCTGGCGGACGCGCTCGACGGCGGTCCCGTGATCTGCCCGCTCTCCCCCGACCTGCCCGAGCCGGCCCTGCGCGCCCTGCTGGACGCCCTGGCCCCCGACGCGGTCGAGACGCCCGGCGGGCTCGTCCGCCGCTCCACCCCCGGGCGCGCGCGCACCGGCGGCGGCACGGACGTGCTGATCGCCACGTCCGGCTCCACCGGCGCCCCCAAGTTCGTCGAGCTGTCGGCGGACGCGCTGCGGCACTCCGCCGCCGGCACCCTGGCCCGCATCGAGGCCAAGCCGGACGACCGGTGGCTGTGCTGCCTGCCCACCAGCCACATCTCCGGCGTCCAGGTCCTCGTGCGTTCCCTGCTCGCCGGCACCGAGCCGGTCATCATGCCGCGCTTCGACGCCGCCGCGGTCGCGCGGGCGGACGGCTTGCACGTCTCCCTCGTCCCGACCCAGCTGCGCCGCCTGCTGGACACCGGCGCCGGCCTGTCGCGGCTCGGCGCGATCGTCCTCGGCGGCGCCGCCGCCGCGCCCGGCCTGCTCGCCGAGGCCCGCGAGCGCGGCGCCCGCGTGTTCACCACCTACGGCATGAGCGAGACCTGCGGCGGCTGCGTCTACGACGGGACGCCCCTGGACGGCATGCGCGTCGGGCTGGGCGACGGCGGCCGGATCCGGCTGGCCGGCCCGTCCCTGTTCACCGGCTACCGGCTGCGCCCCGAGCTGACCGCCGAGGCCAGGGACGGCGACTGGTTCGTCACCCAGGACCTCGGCGCGATCGAGGACGGCCGGCTCCGCGTGCGCGGCCGCGTCGACGACGTCATCAACACCGGCGGGGAGAAGGTCGTCGCCGGGGAGGTCGCCGCCGCGCTGTCGCGGCACCCGGCGGTCCGCGACGTCGTCGTGGTCGGACGGCCCGACCCCGAATGGGGCGAGCGCGTCACCGCCGTCGTCGTCCCCGCGGCCCCGGCCCTGCCGGAGCTGACCGAACTGCGCGCCCTCGTCCGCGCGACGATGCCCGCCTACGCCGCCCCCCGCGAGCTGGACCTGGTGGAGGAGATCCCGCTGCTGGCGTCCGGGAAACCCGACCGCGCCCGCCTGCGCCTCCCCGGCTCCCCCACCCCGCCGCGCATGACACCGTGATCGAGCGGGGAGAGGGTGACCATGGCCGGACGGCGCAGCGGGCAGGACTAGTACGGCGAGCACGAGGAGAGCAAGGAGAACGAGGGCGTTCCGACCTTGCTGCCTCCTGGCCAATCCAACATACAGCCCAATCTCGGAAAGTGAATACATCACTACAGAGCGTTGACAGTCTGGTAAAGTGGCACCGTTGGGTACCGCCGGACGGGCGGGAACGGAGCTCTAACCAGCTCGCAAGCCTGTGGAGATCAGGTAAGACCACCACCGGTGGCGCAGGTCCGTGAAGCAGGAAGCCGTGGTGGCGCCACATCTTGTGGTGCGGACCTAATCCTCAGGCCCCGGCCCGAGGAGCACGTCAAATCTGGACGCTGCTGGCAAGCAGCGAATCCTCAAACGGGGACCAGATCGAGCGGCCGTCGCGGGGAAGAGACCGAATCAATCTCGAGTCGGTGATCCTCACCGTGGCGGCCGCTTACCGGGGAGGGGATCTCCTGACAGCAGGCGGTCCGGCAGGTCCGCGCCGCCGCCCGCGCCGAGGACCTGCCGATGCTCGCCCACATCCGGCGGACCGACGAGCCCACCTCGGTCAGCGTCCTGCTGGAGGACTCGGCCGCCCTCATCGGCGTCCTGATCGCCGCGGGCGCGCTCGGCCTGCACCGGCTGACGGGCTCGGCGACCTGGGACGGCATCGGGTCGCTGCTCATCGGCGTGCTGCTCACCGCCGTCGCGCTGGTCCTCGGCCGCATCAACCTCAACCTGCTGACCGGGACCTAGGCCGACCCCCGGATCGTCGCCGACGTCCGCGCCCGCCTCGGCGCGGCGCCCGAGGTCGAGTGGGTCGTGGACATCATCACCGTGACGTTCGGCGCCGACCGCGTCCTCGCCTGCGCCCGGCTGGACTTCCGCGACGACCTCACCGCCGGCGACGTCGAGCGCGCCTGCGTCCGGATGGCGCGCGAACTGCACGACGCCCACGAGGAGATCGACGAGGTGTTCCTCGAACCGGTCCCCCGGGACGATCCTGAGCTGCGGGAACGCGTCATCGCGCGGTACGGCGGGCCGCTGCGGCAGCAGGAGTCCGGCGGGTAGTGTCGTTCGTCACGCCGCCGTTCGTCACGCCGCCGCGGCCCGGCGCCTTTACGTAGTAAGGTCAGATCGGTTCTGGTCAGAGGTATGAAACGGCCCATTCCGGGCACCTGCAGCGTCTGGATCGTTCCTCCGCGATCCTCCGGCGGGCCGCCGGTCGCACGGGTCTGGGAACAATGACCCGGTCGTGCGACGTTCCGATAAGTGCGTGCGCCACCAGCGAACAACAATCCGCGCCGCACTCAGACACCGAAGGGAGGGGGGTGTCCCCATGCCGCGAAGCGCCGTCGAGACCCCGCTCACGGAGTCGGCGGGCCCCGCGCTCAACGAGCTCCTCAAGCGTGGCCGGGCCCAAGGACGCCTCTCGCTCGACGAGGTGCGAGGGGCCTTCGAGAGCGCCGGGATCAGCCCGGCCCAGGGCCGCTCGATCCTGCGCGAGCTGTCGGAGGCCGGCATCAGCCTGGCCGGCGAGCCGGACACCGTCCGCAAGATGGCCGCGGCCGTCGACCACGACGGCGGCGAGACCGCCCAGGCGACGCCCTCCCCCGCCAAGAAGCGCGCCGCACGCAAGTCGGCGGCCGCGTCCAAGACCCCGGCCAAGGCCGCCGGCGAGGCCGCCAAGCCCGCCGCGGACACCGCGGGCGACGGCGGGTTCGAGGTCACCGAGGTCGAGGCCGCCGAGGCCCCCGCCGACCTGGACGACCACTCGACCGCCATGGGCGACTCCGTCCACACCTACCTCAAGGCCATCGGCCGCCGCCAGCTGCTCACCGCCGAGCAGGAGGTCGACCTCGCCAAGCGCATCGAGGCCGGGCTGTACGCCGAGCACAAGCTGGAGACCGCCGACCTCTCCCGCGCCCTGCGCGCCGACCTGGAATGGGTCGCCGCCGACGGCCGCCGCGCCAAGGCCCACATGCTGGAGGCCAACCTCCGGCTCGTGGTGTCGGTCGCCAAGAAGTACTCCGACCGCGGCCTGTCGCTGCTGGACGTCGTCCAGGAGGGCAACCTCGGCCTGATCCGCGCCGTGGAGAAGTTCGACTACTCCAAGGGCTACAAGTTCTCCACCTACGCGATGTGGTGGATCCGGCAGGCCATACAGCGCGGCTTCGCCGACTCGGCCCGCACGATCCGGCTGCCCGTGCACGTGCTGGAGATGCTCAGCAAGCTGAGCCGCGTCGAGCGCGACATGCACCAGCGGCTCGGCCGCGAGCCCACCCCCGAGGAACTGGCCGTCGAACTGGACAAGAGCCCCGAGCAGGTCCGCGAGCTGCTGCGCACCAGCCGCCAGCCGATCAGCCTGGACTCCACCATCGGCGAGGACGGCGAGACCCGCATCGGCGACCTCATCGAGGACACCGACAGCCCCGAGGCGTCCGAGCTCGTCGACCGCCAGCTCATGGCCGACCAGCTGCGCCGCACCCTGGACATCCTGTCCCCCCGCGAGGCCAAGATCATGGCGATGCGGTTCGGGCTGTACGACGGGACGCCGCGCACCCTGGACGAGATCGGCAAGGCCCTCGGGCTGACCCGCGAGCGGATCCGGCAGCTGGAGAAGGAGTCGCTGTCCAAGCTGCGGCACCCGAGCAACGCCCGCCCGCTTCTGGACTTCGCCGTCTGACCCGCCCCCGCACGGGGGCGCCGGGGGCCCGCCGGACCGCACCGTCCGGCGGGCCCTCACCCCGCCCGGGTCAGCAGCCCCGGACGGCGAACGCCAGGAACTCGGTGACCTCGCCCCGGTCGAAGTTGTCGTCGGAGGCGGCGACCAGCGTGCACTCCCCCGACGTCAGCCGCGGCCCCCACGCCAGCGCCTCCAGGTTCTGCGTCGGGGACGCGAACGCGCCGAGGTCGGCGACGAACCGCTTGCGCACCGGGCGGAACGCGGCGCCCCCGGCGAGGGAGTCGCGGCGCAGGACGTCGGTCGCGCCCCGCACGTCGAACTCGTACAGCCGCACCTTGTAGCCGACGCCCTCGAGCCAGGACCGCTCCAGCGCCAGGAACCGGTGGCCGCCCACGGCGAGGATCTCCGACACGCCGCTGTCGGCGATGCCGCCGGGCGGCCGCGGCGCGGCCGGGAGCCGGTCGACCGGGTAGGCGTACTGGGCGCGGACCCGCCCGGAGCGGTCCCACAGCGTGAGCCGGGTCAGGGCGCCGTGCCGGACGGTCGGCGGCTCGCCGTCCTCGTAGCGGGGCCCCTCGACCATCGCGGCGATGCCGTGCGGGGTGAACGTCAGCGCCTCGAACCCGAAGTTGCGGCGCGGCCCCCGGTGCTCCCCGGTGAGCCGCAGCGGCGGCGGGACGCGCAGCGCGCCCGCGTGCCGCCCGTCGGTCCGCGCCCAGTCCAGCGACATCTGCGACAGCGGGATGTCCGGGTGGGCCTCGTCGGGCCGGTCGCCCTCGCTGCCCCACAGGACCCGCCGGGTGCGGGGGTCGAAGCGGATCGTCTCGGGGTCGGCCGACCCGGGCTTGCCGAAGCCGGGATAGGGTTCGCCGCCGGGCCGCCGCAGTGTGACCGCGCCGGTGACCCGCACACCGGTGAACTTCCCGGTGGCGGGGTCGATGTCGAGCCGGCCGGTGTAGAAGCGGGCCGGGTCGTAGCGCCACCGGTCGTCGGAGATCAGGTACCAGGTGCCGGTGCGGGGATCGCGGTCGATCCCCGAGATGCCGCCGAAGGTGGTGCCGTCGACCTTCATCATGTGCGGGAGGCGCCGCTCCCCCAGGAAGCGCGTGATCCGCAGCCCCTCCGCGCCGGCCCGCGGCGGCGCGCCGCCGGCGGCCTCCGCCCGGGGCCGCCCGTCCGCGAGCGCCGTGCCCGCCACCGCCGCCAGGACGGCGGCCGTCGCCGCCGCCGCCCGCCACATCACCCTGTTCACGTCCATGTCGACCGCCGTCACCCTTCGCATCCGAATGAACGCACTCCGTGCGCAGGGCAAGTATGCTGCAGCGCGGCCGGGGCGGAGGCGATTTCTCAGTCGGCGCGGCGGAACTCCACGATGGCCACCGCCATCAGCCCGAGGCCCATGGCCAGCACGATGACGATCTCCAGCCAGACCGGCACCGTCCAGCCGCCCCAGGTGACGCCGGGGTCGAACGTCCGCAGCAGCCGCTGCGAGACGTCCAGGTGTGCGAACACCACGTGCCGCATCGGGTCGACCGCGTAGGTCAGCGGGTTGAACCGGGTCAGGACGCTCAGCCACGTCGGCAGGCCGTTCAGCGGGTACAGCGCGCCCGACAGGAACATCATCGGCATCATCGCCATCTGCATGAGGCCGAAGAACGCCTGCATCTGGGTGATCCGCGCCGCCATCATCACCCCGAACCCGGTCAGCGCCAGCGCCCCGATGAACATCAGGCCGATCAGCTGGAGCATCAGCACCGGGTCGTAGGGGACGCCGGCGAGCGGCGCGAGCAGCACGATCACCACGCCCTGCAGGGTCGCGACGACGGCGCCGCCGATGCACTTGCCGATCACGATCGCGCTGCGGCTGACCGGCGCCACCAGCATCTCGCGCAGGAACCCGAACTCGCGGTCCCACACGATCGACCCGGCGGAGAACATCGCGGTGAACATCACCGACATCGCGCACACGCCGGGATAGATGAAGGTCTTCAGGTCGACGCTGCCGGCCGGGCCGCCGCCGCTGGTCACGAGGTTGGACAGGCCGGTGCCCATGACCAGCAGCCACAGCACCGGCTGGACGAGCCCGGACACCATCCGCAGCTTGTCCCGCCAGAACCGGATCAGCTCCCGGTGCAGGACGATCTTGACGGCGCGCAGGTCCTGCCGCAGGCCGCGCTCGGGCACCCGCACCCGCACGACCCCCGCGGCCGCCTGCTCCGCCTTCTCCGCGGTGCTCGCCACCGTCACCTCCTCGCCGCGCGCATCGCCATGCGCATGCGGTCGTTGCCCGGCGCCTCGGCGTCCCGGATGGTGGAGCCGGTGAACGACATGAAGACGTCGTCCAGGGACGGGCGCGCCACGTTCACCGACCGGATCGCGACGCCCAGCTCGGCGAAGAGCCGCGGCACGAACGCCTCACCGGAGGCGACCGAGAACGTGACCGCGCCCTCCGACACGACGGCCGCCAGGCCGAACCGGTCCTCGATGGCGGCGATCGCGGCCTGGTCGTCGGCGGTCTGGATGCGGATCCGGTCCTCGCCGACGCCCGCCTTGAGCGCCTCGGGGGTGTCGAGGGCGACGATCCGCCCCGAGTCCATGATCGCGATGCGCTCGCAGAACTCGGCCTCGTCCATGTAGTGCGTCGTCATGAAGATCGTGATCTCCTCCGCCCGCTGCAGCTGGCGGATGTACTCCCAGATCGACGCGCGGGTCTGCGGGTCCAGGCCGACGGTCGGCTCGTCCAGGAACAGCACCCGCGGCGAGTGCAGCAGGCCGCGGGCGATCTCCAGGCGGCGCTTCATGCCGCCGGAGAAGGTCTGCACCAGGTCGCCGCGCCGGTCCCACAGGTTGACCATCTCCAGCACCTGCCGGATGCGGTCGCCCGTCACCGCGCGCGGCACCCCGTACAGCTCGGCGTGGAAGCGCAGGTTCTGCTCCCCCGACAGGTAACCGTCGAGGGTCGGGTCCTGGAACACCAGCCCGATGTTGCGGCGGACGTCGTCGCGCTCGGCGACCACGTCGTGGCCCGCGACCCGCGCGCGGCCCCCGCTGGGGCGCAGCAGGGTGCAGAGCATGTTGATGGTGGTGGACTTGCCGGCGCCGTTCGGGCCGAGGAAACCGAAGATCTCCCCCGGCCGCACGGTGAAGTCGATCCCCCGCACGGCCTCCACGTCGCCGAACTTCTTGATGAGGCCGTCGACCTCGACGGCGGGTCCCCCGTCCGGCATGGGGCCTCCCTCGCATGGATGCGCACCCGTTCTTTGGGCCACCCAACGGTAGGAGTACCCTATATCTCACGTCAAGAGAAATAGGATGTCCCCAGCGAATCCGAGGAGCCGGACGTGACGGACCAGTCCGACGCGATGTACGACTCGCCCACCTACCTGATGTTCGAGACGGTGCGGCTCGTCCGGCGCACCGCGGCGCGGCTGTTCCCCGGCCAGCCGCGGCTGCCCCATCTGCTCGTGCTGTGGTGCGTGGCGCGGTCCGGGCCGCTGTCGCAGCGCGAGGTCGCCGAGCGGCTCCGGATGGACCCCGGCGACCTGGTCGGCATCGTCGACGCGTTGGAGCGGGCCGGGCACGTCGAGCGCCGCCGCGACCCCGGAGACCGGCGCCGGTACGCGCTGGACGCCACCGAGGACGGCCGGCTGTTCCTCGGCGAGAGCCTCGACGCCCGCGTCCGCCTCAACGAGGTCCTCTTCGAGCCGCTGGCACCGGACGAGCGGCGCGCCTTCCGGGAGATGCTGCTGCGCGTCCTCGCCCACCACGACGACCGGTTCACCGCACCGGAGCGGGAGGCGGAGGCCCCTCAGCGCACCGGGACCGGCTCGCCCCTGCGCGACCGCGCCTCGTCGTAGCGGCGCAGCACGAGCCGCGCCGCCGCGCCGTGCGCCCCGATCGGCGCGGCCACCGCGTCCGCGCCGCAGTCCCGCGCCCGGTCCAGGAACCGGCCGGGCGCCAGCAGGTACGGCGCCACCACCACGCGCCCGGCGCCGCGCCGCCGCAGCCGCGCGACGGCCTCGTCCAGCGCGGGGCCGCCCGCGGCGACGAACCCGCAGGTGACGGGCCGCCGCAGCCGCCGCGCCAGCAGCTGGGCGGCGGCCCGCACGTCGGCGGCCCCCGCCGGATCGGCGGATCCCGCCGCGCCGAGGACGACGGCGTCCGGGCGGCGCGGCGAGATCCGGGTCCATGCGCCCAGCGGATCGCCCAGCGTGTCGCGCGGCCCATCGGCCGGCCCGTCGGCCAGGCGATCGGCCGGCCCATCGGCGAGGCGATCGGCCAGGCGGTCGGCCAGCGCGTCCGCCAGCAGCGGGTCCGGGCCGAGCGGCCGGGACGTCACCGCGCCGGGCAGCAGCCGCGCGGCGCGGTCCGGGATGTCGATCAGCGCGTGGTAGCCGCGCGCCAGCAGCAGCGGCACCACGACCACCGGGCCGCCGGCGAGGACGGACGCCGCCTCCTCCAGCGACGGCCGCGCCAGCTCCCCGTACGCCCCGGCGACCCGCAGCCCCGGCCGCAGCGCGCGCACCCGGTCCAGGAGGTCCCCGATCACGGCGGGCCCGGCCGGATCCCGGGTCCCGTGCGCGACGGCCAGCAGCGCCGGGCCGGGGTCAGCCACCGGTGCCCGCCGCGAGCCGGTCGGCGAGGCGCGGGTCGCACGCCAGCCGGTAGCCGCGCTTGACGACCGTCTCGACGATCCCCGGCCGGCCGAGGCCGCGCCGCAGCCGCGCCACCGCCATCTCCACCGCGTGCTCGTCGGCGTGCGGCCGCGCGTCCCGGCCGCGGGGCGCGCCGGTGCCGACGGCCCGGCCCGGCAGCGCGCCGCACAGCTCCGCCCGCGACACCACGTGCCCGGGGCGGCGCGCGAGCGCCCGCAGCATCGCCATCGGCGCCGGCGCGATCGGCCGCAGCTGCCCGTCCAGCACGACGGCGTGCCCGCGCAGCTCCAGCGACGACCCGCGCACCGACAGCCGCCGCGACCGGCGCACCGGCAGCCCGGTGACCAGCGCGCGGACGAGCGCGCCGAGCCGGGCCCGCTCCGGCTGGACGGTCGGGACGCCGCGCTCGGTCAGCGTCCCCGCGGTGACCGGCCCGACGCACGCCGCCACGACGTGGGTGCGCAGGGCCTCCAGCAGGGCGTCCTCCAGCCCGTCCGCGGCGGCGACCGCGAGCGTCGCGCCGACCGCGGGCGCGCTGGTGAACGTGATCGCGTCGACCGTGCCGGTGACGGCCTGGCCGACGAGCCGGCGCAGCGGCGTCGGGTCGTCGGCGCGCGACCACCGGTACACCGGGATCTCGATCACCTCGGCGCCCGCCGCGCGCAGCGCCCCGGTCAGCTCCGGCTGCCGCTCCCCGTACAGCTGGACGGCGACCCGCGCGCCCGCCAGGTCCCGGCCCAGCAGGTGCCGGGCCACCTCGGCGCAGCCCTCCGACTCCGGCGACCACGCCTCCCGCAGCCCGGCGGAGCGGACCGCGCCGCGCGCCTTCGGGCCGCGGGCCACGATCTCGGCGCCGCCGAGCCGGGCGACCAGGGCGTCGCGGAGCCCGTGCCCGTCCACCGTCTCCAGCCACGTCCGGAACCCGATGCCGGTCGTGACGACGACGTGGTCGAGGGGCCCGGCCGCGCACGCCCGGGTGGCCGCCAGCAGCCCGGCGTCGTCGTCGAGCGGGACGAGGCGGATGGCGGGGGCGAGCACGACCCGGGCGCCGCGCCGCTCCAGCAGCGTCGCGAGCTCCTCGTGCCGGCGGGCCGCGGTCACCCCGACCGCGAATCCCGCGAGCGGTCCGGCGGACCCGGCCGCCGGCTCACTGCCGGTGCCCATCGCTGAGCGCCACCTCCACCCGGTCCCCGGCCCGGCGGACCGCGAAGACCGGCAGCGCGACCCGCGGATCGTCCAGGCACGCCCCGGTCCGCAGGTCGAACACCTGCTTGTACATGGGGGACGCGACGGTCGGCGTCCCGTCGCGGGTGCCGAGGATCCCGCGCGACAGCACGTACGCGCCGCTGAACGGGTCGAGGTTGGACAGCGCGTGCAGGGCGCCGTCGAAGACCCGGAAGACCGCAACCTGCGTGCCGTCCACCATCGCGCAGACCCCCCGCTCGGGGATCAGGTCGGCGTAGGAGCAGATGTCGAACCAGCGGGCCGCCGCCCGGCCCGGCCGGTCCCTGGTGATCGTCGCTTCGGGTGTCGTGGTCATGACCTGATCCTCCGTACGGGCGGTTTCACCGCTGGGTCTCCTTTGTCACCGCCGTGTTAAAAGGGACTCACTCCCACGCGCACGGCGCACACCTTGAACTCCGGCATCCGCGACACCGGGTCCAGGGCCGGGTTGGTGAGCAGGTTCACCCGCCCCTCCCCCGCCCAGTGGAACGGCACGAACACGGTGTCGGCGCGGATCGCGTCGGTCAGCCGCGCCCGGACGGTCACCGCGCCCCGGCGGCTCTCCACCCGCACCTGCGCGCCGTCCTCGATGCCGAGCCGCTCGGCCAGGTCGGGGTGCAGCTCGGCGAACGGCCCCGGCGCCGCCTCGGCCAGCGCCGGGACGCGGCGGGTCTGCGCGCCCGACTGGTACTGCGCGAGGACCCGCCCGGTCGTCAGGTACACCGGGTGGGCGGCGTCCACGTCCTCGGCGGGGCCGCGGTGCTCGACCGGGACGAACCGGGCCCGCCCGTCCGGCGTGGGGAACCGGTCGAGGTAGGGGCGGGGCGTGCCGGGGTGGTCCGGGGACGGGCAGGGCCAGAACACGCCGCCCTCGGCCTCGATCCGCGCGTAGTCGATGCCGGCGTAGTCGGCGGCGCCGCCCGCGCTGGCGCGGCGCAGCTCGCCGAACACCGCCTCCGGGTCGGTACTCCACTCCCCCGGCGCCTTCAGCCGCTCCGCGAGCGCCCCGATGATCTCCAGGTCGGTGCGGACGCCGGCCGGCGGGCGGACGGCCCGGCGCCGCCGCAGCACCCGGCCCTCCAGGTTCGTCATCGTCCCCGACTCCTCGGCCCACTGCGCGGCCGGCAGCACCACGTCGGCGCGCCGCGCGGTCTCCGACGGCACGAAGTCGGCGACCACCAGCAGGTCGAGCGCGTCGAGCCGCTCCTGCACGCGCCCGGCGTCCGGCGCCGACACCACCGGGTTCGACCCGAACAGCAGCAGCGCCTTCGGCCCGCCGGCGGTGCCGAGCGCCGACAGCAGCTCGTGCGCCGACCGCCCCGGCCCCGACAGGGCGGCGGGGTCCACGCCCCACACCGCCGCGACGTGCGCGCGGGCCGCCGGGTCGTCGATCCTGCGGTAGCCGGGCAGCTGGTCGGCCTTCTGCCCGTGCTCGCGGCCGCCCTGCCCGTTGCCCTGCCCGGTCAGGCACCCGTACCCGGAGCCGGCGCGGCCGGGCAGCCCGAGCGCGAGCGCCAGGTTGATGAACGCGCTGACGGTGTCGGTGCCGTCCGCGTGCTGCTCGCCGCCCCGCCCGGTCAGCACGTGGGCGCGGCCGGCGCGGGCCAGCAGCCGGACGGCCTCGCGCATCGCCGGGACGGGGACGCCGGTGATGCGCTCCACGCGGTCCGGCCAGTAGGCGTTGGCGACCGTCCGGACCGCGCCGAACCCGGTCGTGCGGGCGGCGATGTAGCCGTCGTCGGCGAGCCCCTCGGCGAGCGCCAGGTGCAGCAGCCCGTTGGCGAGCGCGAGGTCGGTCCCGGGCACCGGCTGCAGGTGCAGGTCCGCCCGGCGGGCGGTGGCGGTGCGGCGCGGGTCCACCACGATGAGGGCTCCGCCGCCGTCCCGCATCTCCGCCAGATGCCGCATGAACGGCGGCATCGTCTCGGCCGGGTTCCCGCCCACCAGCAGGACGGCGCCGGACGCCGCCAGGTCGGTGACCGGCCCCGGCAGCCCCCGGTCCATGCCGAACGCCCGGCCGGACGCCGCCGCGGCCGACGCCATGCAGAACCGCCCGTTGTAGTCGATCTGGGACGTGCCGAGCGCGACGCGCGCGAACTTGCCGAGCTGGTAGGCCTTCTCGTTGGTCAGCCCGCCGCCGCCGAACACCGCGACCGCGTCCGGGCCGTGCAGCGCCCGCAGCCGGGCGGCCTCGGCGGCGACCCGGTCCAGGGCCGCGTCCCAGGTGCAGGGCTCCAGCGGGGCGTCCCGGCGGCGCCGCGCCAGCGGCGCGGTCAGCCGGTCCGGGACGGTGAGCAGTTCCGCGGCCGTCCAGCCCTTCTGGCACAGCCCGCCGCGGTT
This sequence comes from Spirillospora sp. NPDC047418, assembly GCF_040643275.1. NCBI lineage: Bacteria > Bacillati > Actinomycetota > Actinomycetes > Streptosporangiales > Thermomonosporaceae > Spirillospora > Spirillospora sp. NPDC047418. The sequence continues at coordinate 59,087 of NZ_JBEYTW010000028.1, read as the reverse complement.
GGCGGGCACGTCGTCGCGCGGCTCGACCCGCACGGCGCGCCCGCCGGTCTCGTGCAGGGTCATGCCGCACTGCAGGGCGCAGTACGGGCAGTGCGTGGGAGTCCCGTTCATGGGCCGAGACTCGGCGGGCGCCGTTTCGCCGCGGAGTCCCCGGTGTGACTCCGCCGTTAAAAGCCCTTCACGCGGCCGCGTCCGCCGAGGTCAGGGCGCGGGCGGGCGCCGCACCCGGGCGTGTCGCTTCCTGACGTGCACGTGTCAAGCGTTGTCGATCCCTGTCATGGGCTATTCGTCGTCTTTTACCCGATCTCCGAACGGATTCGCGGCGCCCCGGTGATCTTCCGGACGAATGCGGCCCCGCGCCCGGCCCCGCCCCGGCCGCCCCGCGGTGATCACGCCTAACCTCGGTACATGCCCGACCTTGCTTACTACGCCTCACTGCCGCGCGCCCGCGGCGCCGCGGCGGCCCTGCTCCTGGACGACCTCGGGCGGGTCCTGCTGGTCAAGCCCACCTACAGCGAGGGCTGGTATCTCCCCGGCGGGGTCATCGAGGCCGACGAGTCCCCGCTGTCGGCGTGCCTGCGCGAGTGCGAGGAGGAACTCGGCCTCGTCCCCCGCCTGGACGGCCTGGCCTGCGTCGACTGGGGCTCCCCCCGCGACGACGGCGTCGACGCCGTCAACGTGTTCGTCTTTGGCGGCACCATTACCGGCGCGGAGATCGCGGCGATCCGGCTGCCGCCCGAGGAGCTGTCCGACCACGTCCTGGTCGCGCCGGAGAAGATCCCCGAGCTGGCGCCGCCGCACGTCTCCCGCCGGATGGACCCCAGCCTGCGGGCCATGGCCGACGGGCGCGCCGTCTACCTCGAGGACGGCCGCGAGCAGCCCTTCGGCTAGACCGGGACCGCGTCGCGGATCTGGCGGGCGCCCTCCGGGTCCACCGCCCGGGCGCAGTGCGCGCAGCAGTAGAAGTGCCCGTTCACCTCCACGCCGTGCCCCAGGACGCGGCACTGGCAGTGCTCGCAGATCGGCGCCATCCGGTGCACCGCGCACTCGAACGAGTCGAACGTGTGCACCTCGCCCTGCGCGTGCACCTCGAAGGCCATCGCGTAGTCGTTGCCGCAGACCTCACAGGTCGCCATCGGTCCCGTCTCCGTTTCCCCCGCCGCCTCGCGACCACCTGCCTACCCGCTGCGGCCCCGGTCTACCACCCGCCCCGCCACCGGCCCCTCACCACCGGCCCCTCACCACTGGCGGAGACACCCGGTGCGGCGGAGTTAGCACCCGCGTACGACCGGTCACACGCGCCCGAAATCTCGCGCTCCTACGGTCGGCCTTCCGAACCCGACCAGGGAGAGCGCCGATGACCGTGACCACCCGGGCCGCGCGCGGGGACCGCGCCCGGCCGCCGAAGGGCCGCTGGATCGAGGACTGGCGGCCCGAGGACCCCGCCTTCTGGGCGGCCCGCGGCGCCCGGACCGCCCGCCGCAACCTGATCCTGTCGATCTTCGCCGAGCACATCGGGTTCTCGGTGTGGACGCTCTGGTCGGTCCTCGTGCTGTTCCTCGGCCCCGCCTACGGCATCGACCCGGCGGGCAAGTTCACCCTCACCGCCGTCCCCGCCCTCGTCGGCGCGGCACTGCGCATCCCCTACACGCTCGCCGTCGCCCGGTTCGGCGGCCGCAACTGGACCGTCCTCAGCGCGGCCCTGCTGCTCGTCCCGGCGGTCCTCGCCGCGACGCTGATCGAGCCCGGCGTCTCGTTCACCACGCTGCTGGTCCTCGCGGCCGTCGCCGGCGTCGGCGGCGGCAACTTCGCGTCCTCGATGGCCAACATCAACGCGTTCTACCCGCAGCGGCTCAAGGGCTGGGCGCTCGGCGTCAACGCCGGGGGCGGCAACCTCGGCGTCGCCGCCGTCCAGCTCGCCGGGCTGCTCGTCCTCGCCACCGCCGGCAAGGACCACCCCCGCCTGCTCGCCGGGATCTACATCCCGCTGATCGTCCTCGCCGCCCTCGCCGCCCGGTTCCGCATGGACAACCTGGCGCGGGCGCGCAACGACCGGCACGCGATGCGGGACGTGTGCCGGGACGCCCACACCTGGATCATGTCGGTGCTCTACATCGGCACCTTCGGGTCGTTCATCGGGTTCGGGTTCGCGTTCGGGCAGGTCCTGCAGATCCAGTTCGCCGACGACTTCGGCACGCCGGTCAGGGCCGCCTGCCTGACGTTCCTCGGCCCCGCGCTCGGGTCGCTGCTCCGCCCGGCCGGCGGGCGGCTCGCCGACCGCGTCGGCGGCGCCGCGGTCACCTTCTGGACGTTCGCCGCGATGGCCGCGTCCGCCGCCCTGGTGCTGGCCGCGTCGCTGCGCGGATCGCTGCCGCTGTTCCTCACCGGCTTCGTCCTGCTGTTCGCGTTCAGCGGCGCCGGCAACGGCTCCACCTACAAGATGATCCCCGCGATCTTCCGGGCCAAGGCCCCCGAGGACGAGGCGCGCCGGCTGTCCGGAGCGCTGATCGGCATCGTGGGCGCCGTCGGCGCGTTCGGCGGCGTCCTGGTCAACCTCGCCTTCCGGCAGTCGTTCCTGGCCTCCGGGACCGGCGACGGCGCCTACCTCGCGTTCATCGCCTTCTACGCCGTGTGCTGCGCCCTCACCTGGGCGGTCTACCTGCGGCCGCGCCCGGGCAGGCTGGAGGGGGTCTGACGGACGGTCCGCCGGCGCACCCGCCCGGGCCGGTCGTCGCGCTCGGGCCAGCGCGGCGACCGGCCCGACGAGCGCAGCACCGCCTCCCACGGGTCGCCCGCGGCGAGCGGCAGGTGCGGGACGCCCCAGTGCCACGCCGACACCAGCAGGTCGGGATCGCGCGGACGGTAGTCCCGGCCGGCCGCGCGGGCCATGTCCCAGGCGTGCAGGTGCCACTCCACGCACGCCGCGCCCGCGTGGTCGCCGACCGTGTACTTGGTGCCCCGGTAGATCAGGTGCGTCCGGTCCCACATGTCCGGCATCAGGTCGGCGTACGCGCCGGCCGACACCCCGAACGCCATGATCCGCTCGGGTCCGGGCTCCGGCGGCAGCACCGCCAGTTCGGTCGCGTTCTGCCGCGCCTGCTGCCGGATCAGCACCGCAGTGGCCGCCTCCTGCGCGAACAGCGTCGCGAGCCGGCTGTCGGGCGCGTCCTGGAGGTACTCCAGGAAGTTCTCCGCGACGCACCGCAGGTGCCCGGCGAGGTCGATCAGCCGCCAGTCGGCGCAGGGCGTCGGCACGTCCCAGTCGCCGACGGCCTCCGCCAGCACGCGGATCGCCTTCACCCCGTCCTGGTAGGACTCTATGACGCGGCACCGGTCCGGCGGCGTGCGCTCCACGTGACATCCCCCAACGTCCAGAGCGGCGTGTGCCCTCTCCGCCGGGCCGCGTCCGCGCGCACGTCATCGACCCTGCGACGTGCGGTGCGGCGCCCCCGGCGTTCCCCGAGAGGGCAGACTCTCAAAGTTCGGTGGCCGGTGCCACCCGGTGACGCTGTGTCGCCACAGGTCCCGGAAACGGGCTCAGCCGAGCGCGGACGGCACCGTCTTGAAGCTGAGGCGGTGCGCCTCGCGGGCCGTGCGCAGGCGGTCGACCTCGTCCGTCCACGGGCGCACGGCCGGGCGCGCCTTGGCCTTGCGGTAGGCGATCTCGGCGGTGCGGCGGGTCTTGGCGTCCTGGGTGTCGGCCGCGTAGACCTTCGGGCCCATCGCGACCCGCTCGGACGCCTCGGCGGCGGCGAGCACCGCCGTCATCGCCTTGTCGAACACGGTGGTCAGCTCCCGCAGCTCCGGCAGGGGGGCGTCGGCGGCCTGCGCGTCCCGCAGCGCCCGCTCGGCGTCGCCGGCCGCCGCGAGCCGGTCCTCGTACTCGGCGGCCAGCCGCTGGTCGGCCTCGTACGGCTCCGCGACGTCCTTGCTCACCCGGCGGCCCAGCGGCATGGTGGTACTCCCTCGTCGGTCTGCATGTCCGGTCGGGGGTAAGCGTACGCGGGGTTCCGGCGTGTCGTGGCGGCGGACACCCGGCTTCGGCCCTTTACGTAGTAAGGTCGATTCTCATGGTCCGGCAGCCCAGCATCAACGCCCAGCACCGCCCGCCGCTGTCCACCGAGCGGATCATCGAGGCGGCCCTGCACATCGTGGACGGCCAGGGACTCGGCCGCCTCACGATGCGCCGCCTCGGGGACGCCCTGGAGGTCGAGGCGATGGCGATCTACCACCACCTCCCCCGCGGCAAGGAGCAGCTCCTGGACGGCCTCGTCGCGCACGTCGCCTCCGCCCCCGCCACCGACGCGGCCACCGACGCGGCGGCGCGGCGCTGGCAGGACGTCCTGCGCGGCTGGGCCGGCGACTACCGCGGCCGGCTGATGGCGCACGCCGGGGTCCTGCCCCTCGTCGTCACGCGCCGCAACCCCGCCGCGCTCACCACGACCGTCGCGTCCCTGCGCGAGGTCATGCGGCGCGGCGGTGTCGCCGAGGCCACCGCCGCCGTCGCCGCGCACACCCTGCTCGGCTACGTGATCGGCCACACCGCCCTGGAGGCGCGCGGTACCGACGAGGACGGCGCCGACCGCGCCGTCGACTGGGACGCCCGGTTCACCGCGGGCCTCGACCTCGTCATCGCCGGCGTCCGCTGACCCGCGGCCGGCCTGCGGCGGGGGCCGGCGCGCCGCTCAGGGCGCCAGCAGCCCGTCCTCGACGACGAGGACCTCCAGGTGGCGCGGGCCGTGGACGCCCTCGACCCTGCGCATCTCGATGCCGTGGGTGGCCGACGGGCCGCTGATCCAGGTGAGCGGCCGCGCCGGGTCCAGCCGGGCGACCGCTTCCGGGACCGTCCCGACGATCTGGTCGGCGTGCACCACGCACAGGTGGAAGCCGGGCAGGAGCGTGAGCGCCCGCCTGCCCTGGCCGCGGCCGCCGTCCAGGACGACCGTGCCCGTGTTCGCGATCGCCGCCGCGCACCCGGTCACCACGGCGTCCACGCCGGCGAGGGCGTCGATGTCCAGGGGCGGGGCGTCGGCCAGGGCCCGGACGCCGTCCAGCTCGGCGAGCCACCCGTACGGCAGGTCCGCCGGGACGGCGATCTGCTTGGCCTCGCGGGCCCACAGCGCGGCGGCCACCGCCGTGCCCACCTCGCCGGCGCCGACGTGCCGGACGGCGGCCCGGTTGTCGGCGACCCGCTCGGTGAACAGGGCGGCGACGTCCGCCCGCGTCACCGCCTCGGCCTCCGCCAGCCGGCGCGCGTAGCCGCGCGGGACCGGCGGGCGCGCGGCCCGCGACCCGCCGAGCGCCTCCCGCACCCGCCGCAGCATCTCCTCCCGCCCGCTCACGGCCGCCTCCCGTTCCACCAGGAGCGGAAGGTCTCCGCGGGCGGCGCCGGCAGGTCGCGGGCCTCGGTCCACGCGCCGAGCAGGCCGGGCAGCCGGCGGATCCGCCCGCCGCGCGACAGCAGCCGCGCCCACCGGGTGCCGCGCCGCACCGCGGCCTCGTGCCGGCGCGGGTCGCCCATCGTCCAGGCCAGGCCGCGCATCAGCACCATCTCCGGGGTCGGCACGGGCCGCCGGCGGCGCGACTCCACGACCTTGCCGCGCAGGTGGACCAGCACGTCCGGGATGTCGATCTTCACCGGGCAGACGTCGGCGCAGGCGCCGCAGAGCGTCGACGCGTACGGCAGCGACGCCGCCGCCGCGCCCTCCACGCCGCGCAGCTGCGGGGTGAGGATCGCGCCGATCGGCCCCGGGTAGACCGGGCCGTACGGCCGGCCGCCCGTGCGCTCGTAGACGGGGCAGACGTTCAGGCAGGCCGAGCAGCGGATGCAGCGCAGCGCGGCGCGGCCGACCTCGTCGGCCAGGGCCCTGGTGCGGCCGTTGTCGAGCAGGACGAGGTGGAACGCGCGCGGCCCGTCGCCCGGTGTCACGCCCGTCCAGGACGAGACGTACGGCGTCATCCGGTCACCGGTCGACGAGCGCGGAAGCAGCTGGAGGAACACCTCCATGTCATCCCATGTCGGGACGACCTTGTCGATACCGGCGACGCAGATCAGCGTCTCCGGCAGCGTCACGCACATCCGCGCGTTGCCCTCCGACTCCACCACCACGGCCGTGCCGCTCTCGGCCACCAGGAAGTTCGCGCCGGTGATCGCGACGCCGGCGCGCAGGAACGGCTCCCGCAGATGCGCGCGGGCCGCCGCGGCCAGGGCCTGCGGATCGTCGGGCAGGCCGGCCCCGGCGGCGGGCATCCCGCGCCGGAACAGCTCCCTGATCTGCGCGCGGTCGCGGTGCGCGGCCGCCGACAGCAGGTGGGACGGCTCGTCCTCGCCGAGCCGCACGGCCAGGTCGGCGAGCGCCGTCTCGCGGACGGCCACCCCCATGCGGGCCAGCGCGGCGTCCACGCCGGCCTCCCGGACCGCCAGCGACGCCGCCCGCACGACCTCCGTCGCCCCGGCCGCCCGCACCAGCCCGGTGACGACGCGGCGCGCCTCGGCCGCGTCCACCGCCCAGTGCACGGTGCCGCCCGCCTCGGTGACGGCCCGCTCCAGCTCCTCCAGGTGCACGTCCAGGTCGCGGAGCGCCGCCTCCCCGATCGCGCGGCCCGCCTCGCGCAGCTCCGCCCAGTCGGCGGGCTCGCCGGACGCGGCGGCCGCCCGCTCGCGCAGGACCGCGGTCGCGCCGCGCAGGTTGCGGCGCGCGCCGGTATCGGCCAGCGCGGGCCGGGCCGCGGCGGCGAACTTCGGCATCGGCAGCGGGACCGGCCCGCCCTGCGGCCGACCCTGCGGCGCGCCCGTCACGACGGCCCCGCCGAGGCGAGGATCTCGGCCAGGTGCAGGGTGCGGACACCGGCGCGCAGCCGCGACAGCGCCCCGCCGATGTGCGCGAGGCAGGAGTCGTCGACCGCGCACACCACGTCCGCGCCCGTGCCGCGGATGTGCCTGACCTTGTCGGCGACCATCGCGACCGACACGTCCGCGTTCTTCATCGCGAACGCACCGCCGAACCCGCAGCACTCCTCCGCGTTGGGCAGCTCCACCAGGTCGATGCCCCCGACCGCGCGCAGCAGCCGCAGCGGCCGGTCGCCGGCCCGCAGCGCCCGCAGCGACCGGCAGGACGGGTGGTAGGTGACCCGGTGCGGGAAGTACGCGCCGACATCGGTGACCCCGAGGACGTCCACCAGGAACTCGGTGAGCTCGTAGACGGCGAGGCCCTCGGCGGCGCGGGCCAGGCCGGGATCGCGGGCGGCCCGCGCGATCCGCGGGTAGGCGTCCCGGACGGCCGCGGCGCAGGACGCCGACGTCGCGACCACGACGTCGCCGCCCGCGAACGCGGCGGTGTACGCGCGGGCGAGATCGGCGGCCTCGCGGTGGTATCCCGCCGACCAGTGGATCTGCCCGCAGCACGTCTGCCCCGGCGGGAATACCACTTCATGGCCTAGACGTTCCAAAAGGACGGTCACGGCCCTCCCCGCATCGGGGAACAGCGCGTCATCGAAGCATGCGACGGACAACGCGACACGCATCGGCCTCACTCCCCCTACGCCCTGAGGCGTTCCCCGTGCGACATCGTAGGGGTTCCGGTCCCGTCGGCGTGTCGTTCTCCGTCCGTCATCTCGCGGGAGGGACCCTGTGCCTGGCACCTCGGAGTGAGGGTGGTCACATCCGCCCGGTACTCGCGTACCAACGGACAACCGTCCCAACGGGCTATAGCCGATAGGGGCGAACCACTCCACACTGGGGTGCGTCAATTAAGGAAAGCCACGACCGACCAGTAGTCGAACCGGAGGCACACCATGTGCCCGCACCAGCCGCCCTGTCCCTCGCACGACGCACCCGACCGCGACGCCGCCCGGACGCAGGCCGCCCACCCCGAGCAGGGGTGGAGCCTGCTGTGCAACGGCGTCGTGCTCTTCGAGGACACCGGTGAGCTGCTGCCCGACGGGGAAGTCATCGCACCGCACCGGCCGACGGACCTGCAGGCGCCGTCCGCCGCTTGAGCGGTCCCACGGGGGACTAGTTCAAACGGGTGATCATCCTCGGGGGCAACGCTCACCCCGCCCTTGACCTCCGGGCCCGCACCGGGCCCGGAGCGGCCTACCGCTCCCGGCCCGTCCGCGCGGACGGGCCGTTCGCATGTCCGGCGCCGGTCACCCCGCCGGTCATCCCGCCGCCCACGCGCGCAGCCACGGCTCCACCGCCCGGCCGACCGCGGCGGGGTCCTTGTTCAGGTCGTGCCGCTCCCCCGCCAGCACCGCCACGTGGGCGGCGTCCGCCTCGTCCGGAACACCGAAGGGGTCGCGGTCGCCGTTGACGACGAGGACGTCCACCCCGGCCGAGCGCAGCTCGTCCACCCGCGTCTTGTCCGGCCTGCCCGGCGGGTGCAGTGGGAACGCCAGCGCCAGCACGCCGGCCGCCCCGGCCGCCGCCGCGGTCCGGCACGCCACCCGCGCGCCGTTGCTCCGCCCGCCCTGGACGAGCGGGACGTCCGCGAACCCCTTCCGGACCAGGCCGATGATCTCCAGCCAGGCCTCGTCCTGCTTGACCGGCGAGCCGGGCGCCCGGCGGCCCGCGAACCGGAACGGCTGCGTCACCCGCGCGACGGCGCCGCCGAGGCCGAGCGCCGTCTCCCGGACGGCGAGCAGGTCGGGCGCGTCCACGCTCCCGTTCGACCCGTGTGTCAGGACCAGCAGGAACGCCGGGCCGGCGGCCTCGTCCAGCCGCACCTCGGCGGGCCCGTGCGCCGTCACGACCTCCATGCGCCCCACCGTAGCGGCCCGTCCCGGTGATCTTTGCGGCAGACTGGCCGCATGGAGAAGATGACGGAGAGCGAATGGCGCGCGTTCGTCATGGCGGGCACCCGCACCGGCAAGGCCGCCGTCGTCCGCAAGGACGGCTCACCGCACGTCACGCCGATCTGGTTCGTCCTCGACGGCGGCGACCTGCTGTTCAACACCGGCCGCGACACGGTCAAGGGCCGCGCCCTGGCCCGCGACCCGCGCCTGTCGGTCTGCGTGGACGACCAGGCCCCGCCGTACTCCTTCGTGCAGATCCAGGCGGAGGCGACCCTCGTCGGCGACCTGGACGAGATGCGCCGCTGGGCGACCGCGATCGGCGGCCGCTACATGGGCGCCGGCCGGGCCGAGGAGTTCGGGGCGCGCAACGCCGTCCCCGCCGAGTACCTCGTCCGGGCCCGCATCACCGGGGTGATCGCGCAGCGCGCCCTCGCCGACTAGGCGTCCGGCCAGTCCGGGACGGGCGTGCCCATCGCCAGGCGGAACCGCTCGGCGAAGCTCTCGTGCAGCAGCGGGCCCCACAGGTAGCTGCTCGGCACCCGCACCGCACCGCCGAGCACCTCGTGGGCGTCGTCCGCGCGGCGCTCGGCGTACCGGACGGCGAGCAGCGCGTACATGTGGTCGAGGGCGCCGAACGCCTCGCCGGCGAGCGCGGGCAGCGTCCCCTCCGACACGGCCTGCTCGACGACCGGCTCCCACCACAGGTCGGCGGGCTCGCCGTCCTCCTCGCCGAAGTCGCGGCGGATCCTGGCCCGGACCTGCGGCGCGATGCCCGGGTCGGCCAGCCCGCGCCGCCACACCTCGCCCGCCTCGGGGCCGCGCCCGCGCAGCGGCAGCGTCCGCGCCAGCAGCTCGGTGGCCAGCGGCCCGGCCTCCGGATCGGACGGCTCGGCCGCCAGCGCCGCGCCGAACGCGCCGATGGCCTGGTCGAGGTAGGAGATGCCGAGCGCGACGGCGAGCCGCGCGTACGCGTGCGGCGCGGTCTCGCGGTCGATCAGCCGCAGCCCGGCGGCCAGCACCCGCTGGGCCCGGGCCGGGTCGCCGCGCTCCAGCAGCCGCTGCGCGAGGTCGTGCGCGGCCAGCGGCCCGTACTCGGCGTCGCCCGTCCCGATCGCCGCCTCCCAGTGCTCGCGCGCCGCGTCGAAGTCGCCGGCGTCGTCGGCGATGCGGGCCAGCGCCAGGCGGGCGGGCGGCAGGTAGGCGGCGTTGCCGAAGTCGACGACCGCGCCCCACGCGGACGCCGCCCGCTCGGGCTCCCCGGCCCGCTCGTGCGTGAGCGCCAGGTGGTAGGCGGCGCGCGGCCCGTACTCGGGGTCGCCGGTGGCGATCGCGACCCCGTCGGCCTCCCGGGCCCGGGCCACCTCCCCGGCGTCGTCGAGGACGACGGCGAGGCCGAGCGCCGCCCGCGCCCGGCAGGGCGTCTCGCCCATGGCCAGCACCTTCTCGAACAGCAGCGCCGCCCGCCCGGCCTCGCCGTTCTCGGCGAGGCCGCGGGCCTCCTCGCACATCTGCGCCGGGTCGGACGTCTCGTCCGGCAACTCGCTCATCGGCCTCTGCCCTCTGCGGCTTCTGGAAGTCCGCACCGAGACTAGCGACCCGCCCCCGCCGCGTCCCGCGACGACACCCCGAAACCCCCACCAAGATCACGAATCGGATCCCGGCGGGGGCGGGCGGCGGCGCGGACCGCTAGTCCTCGAAGGCCTCGGGGGGCGGGCAGGAGCAGACGAGGTTGCGGTCGCCGTAGGCCTGGTCGATGCGGCGGACCGGGGGCCAGTACTTGTCCTCGCGCAGGGACGGGACGGGGTAGGCGGCCTCGTCGCGGGTGTAGGCGTGCTTCCAGTCGTCGGAGATCAGGCAGGCGGCGGTGTGCGGGGCGTTCTTCAGCGGGTTGTCCTCGCGGTCGTAGCCGCCGTCGGCGACCCGGCGTATCTCCCGGCGGATCTCGATCATGGCGTCGCAGAAGCGGTCGAGCTCGGCGAGGTCCTCGGACTCGGTCGGCTCGATCATCAGGGTTCCGGCGACGGGGAAGGAGAGCGTCGGGGCGTGGAATCCGTAGTCGATGAGGCGCTTGGCGACGTCCTCGGCGGTGATCCCCGTCTCCTTGGTGATCTTGCGGAGGTCGGCGATGCACTCGTGCGCGACGAGGCCGTTCCGGCCGGTGTAGAGGATCGGGTAGTGCGGGGCGAGCCGGGCGGCGAGGTAGTTGGCGCCGATGATCGCGCCCTCGGTGGCGGCGCGCAGGCCGTCCGGGCCCATCATCGCGATGTAGGCCCAGGAGATCGGCAGGATGCCCGCCGACCCCCACGGTGCCGCGGAGATCGGACCGACCCCCGTCTCCGGGCCGGCCTCCCCGCGCAGCGGGTGGTTCGGCAGGAACGGGGCGAGGTGCTCGCGGACGCCGATCGGGCCGACCCCGGGGCCGCCGCCGCCGTGCGGGATGCAGAACGTCTTGTGCAGGTTGAGGTGCGAGACGTCCGAGCCGAACTCGCCGGGACGGGCCAGGCCGACGAGGGCGTTGAGGTTGGCGCCGTCCACGTACACCTGGCCGCCGGCCTCGTGCACGGCCGCGCACACGTCGGTGATCGTCTCCTCGAAGACGCCGTGCGTGGACGGGTACGTCACCATGATCGCGGCGAGCCGGCCGCGATGCCGGTCGATCTTGGCGTGCAGGTCGTCGAGCGCGACGTTGCCGCCCTCGTCGCACTTCACCACGACGACGCGCATCCCCGCCATGACGGCGCTGGCGGCGTTGGTGCCGTGCGCCGAGGAGGGGATCAGGCACACGTCGCGGTGCTCCTCGCCGCGGGACGCGTGGTAGCCGCGGATGGCCAGCAGCCCGGCCAGTTCGCCCTGGGAGCCCGCGTTCGGCTGGACGGAGACCTTCGCGTATCCGGTGATCTCGGCGAGCGCGCCCTCCAGCTCCCCGATCAGCTCGACGTAGCCGGCGGCCTGGTCGATCGGCGCGAACGGGTGGATGTCCGCGAACTCCGGCCAGGTGATCGGCTCCATCTCGGCGGTGGCGTTCAGCTTCATCGTGCAGGAGCCGAGCGGGATCATGGAGCGGTCGAGCGCGATGTCCCGGTCCTGGAGGCGGCGCAGGTAGCGCAGCATCGCGGTCTCGGACCGGTGCGCGTGGAAGACCGGGTGGGTCAGGTAGGGGCTCTCGCGGCGCAGCGCGTCCGGGATGGCCTCCGCGGCGTCGCCGGCGGGGGCGGCGCCGAACGCCGCCAGGACGGCGGTGACGTGCTCGGGCAGGGTGGTCTCGTCGCAGGCGATCCCGACCCGGTCGGGGCCGTCCGGGCGCAGGTTGATCCCGCGTTGGCGGGCGGCGGCGACGACCTCGGCGGCCCGGCCGGGCACGCGGGCGAGCACGGTGTCGAAGAACGCGCCGTGCACGACCTCCACGCCGCCGGCGCGCAGCCCGGCGGCGATCTCGGCGGCGCGGCGGTGCGTGCGCTGCGCGATCGCGGCCAGCCCCTCGGGGCCGTGGTAGACCGCGTACATGCCCGCCATCACGGCGAGGAGCACCTGGGCGGTGCAGATGTTGCTGGTGGCCTTCTCGCGGCGGATGTGCTGCTCGCGGGTCTGCAGCGCCAGCCGGTAGGCGGTCGCGCCGTCCGCGTCGACGGACACGCCGACGAGCCGCCCGGGAAGCTGCCGCTGGATGCCCTCGCCGACCGCCATGTAGCCGGCGTGCGGGCCGCCGAACCCGTAGGGGACGCCGAACCGCTGCGCGGACCCCACGGCGATGTCGGCGCCGGACTCCCCCGGCGGGCGCAGCAGCGTCAGCGCGAGCAGGTCCGCGGCCACGACCGCCCGGGCGCCGCGCTCGTGCGCCCGTGCGATGACCGGCGCCAGGTCGCGGACGGCCCCGGACGCGCCCGGGTACTGCAGCAGCACGCCGAAGAAGTCGCCGTCGGGCAGCCCGCCGGACAGGTCGGCGGTCACCACCTCGATGCCGAGCGGGACCGCGCGGGTCCGGACGACCTCGATCGTCTGCGGCAGCGTGTCGGCGTCGACGAGGAACGTCCCCGGCTCCCGGCGCCCGGACACCCGGTGCGCGAGGGCCATCGCCTCGGCGGCGGCGGTCGCCTCGTCCAGCATGGACGCGTTCGCGACGGGCAGCCCGGTCAGGTCGGCGACCGCCGTCTGGAAGTTCAGCAGCGCCTCGAGCCGGCCCTGGGAGATCTCCGGCTGGTAGGGGGTGTAGGCGGTGTACCAGCCGGGGTTCTCCAGGACGTTCCGCTTGATCACGCCGGGGGTGGTCGTCCCGTGGTAGCCGAGCCCGATCATGGACGTCAGCACGGTGTTGCGGGACGCCAGCTCGCGGAGCCGGTCCAGCGCGGCGGGCTCGCTCAGCGCGTACGGCAGGGCCAGGGGGGCGGCGGTGCGGATCGCGGCGGGGACGGCGGCGTCGATCAGCGCCTCGGCGCCGGAGTAGCCGATGGCGGCCAGCATCCGGGCCTGCTCGTCCGGGCCGGGGCCGATGTGCCGGTCGGCGAACGCCGAACGCGGATGCTGCGGCGCGGCCACGGGGGCGAAGAACTGGGCGGTCATGGAGGGCCTCCTGGCTGCTGCGGTCGCTCAGGTCGGCCGCCGGCGCGGGCCGGCGGCAGGTCTCCCCCTCTGTCATCGGCACCTGAGAGCTTCACCCGCGCGGCGGGGTTTCCCCTTCGGTGAGCCGCCTTCCCCGGCAGCGGGGATCGACGCCTGCTTTCCAGAGGTGCCTCGCCCGAGCGGTCCTTTTGCCTGAGAGGTTCCGGGGAGGTTGCCCCTTCGGCGCCCCACGCTGGCCGCGTGGGGTCTCTCCCGCACAGGGTCGACGGCATGTCCTAGCGAAACCCTACCCAAAGACCGATCCCGGCCGTCGTCCCGCCCCGGCCCGGCCGGAGCCCCTCCCGCCGCCCGGACACGGGGCCGGCCGCGCCGCCCCCGGGTCGTACCGGCCGGTACGATGTGCTCACTCACCTGGGACAAGACGGACCTCGGGCCACGGGGGCGGAGATGGGGCTGCGGGGTGCACGCGCGACCGGCCGGACGCCGGCCCGGCACTCGACGGCGCGCCGCCGGTTCTGGGACGCTGATCACGATGACGGACGGTCGGGGCGGCGGTACGGCGTGACACAGACCCGCGACGGCACGGTGCGCCCGCGGCACGGCGCGACCGCCGGCGTGCCCGTCGACGAGCCCGCCCAGCCGGACCGGATCCGGCGGCCGGGCGACGCGATCAGGTTCGCCGGCTCGGTGGTGGGGCTGGCCGCGGTGATGCTGCTGGTGTCGATCGCGCAGCAGACCACGCACGGCCTGCAGACCGACATCGCGCAGGGCACCGCGCACGCGCCGCGGCTGCTGCTGACGCTGGCGACGCTGGTGTCCAGCTTCGGGGTGCTGGCCGCGCCGATCGCGTTCGCGGTCGAGCGGCTGTTCCACAAGGACGGGACGCGGGTCGCGATCGCGCTGCTGGCCGCCGTGATCGCGTTCGGCCTCACGGTGGGGCTGGACGACCTGGTGGTGCGGGCGGCGCCCGGCGGCGTGCTCGACTCGCTGATCTGGGGCGGCACCGAGACCGCGCCCGTGCACACCGACATCGCGCCGGTGATCGCGTTCGTCAGCGCGGTCGGGATGGCCGGCCGCACCCGCTGGCAGGCCGCGACCTGGACCATGATCGGGCTGGCGGCGCTGACCGGGCTCACCGCCTCCTACGCCTCCGTCGCCGCGCTCGCGGCCACCTACCTGCTCGGCCGCGCCATCGGCCACGGCACCCTGTACGCCGTCGGCACCCCGAACCCGCGGCCGCCGGGGGCGGCGGTCGTCGCGTCGCTGGAGCGGCTCGGGCTGCGGCCCAAGCGGGGCGCGCGGCTGGACGAGCCGTCCGACGACACCGAGGACGGCCGCCGCTACGGCGTCGTCCTGGCCCCGGGCACCGGCGCCGGGTACGGTGCCCGCCCGCCCGCCGGCCGCGGCGTCCACGGCGACTGGGACCTCGAGGTCCGCGTCCTGGACCGCGACCAGCAGACCGCCGGGCTGCTGTACCGGATCTGGCGGATGCTGCGGCTGCGCGGCGCCACGACCGGGCGGACGCTGCGGTCGCTGCGCCGGTCGCTGGAGCAGGAGTCGCTGATGGCGTACGCGGTGGACGCGGCGGGCGTCCGCACCCCGCGGCTCACCGGCACCTGCGAGGTCGGCACGGAGGCGGCGCTGCTGGCCTACGAGCACGTGCCGGGGCGGCGGCTCGGCGACGTCCCGGCCGAGGAGATCACCGACGATCTGCTGACCGACGTGTGGCGGCAGTTCCGGTCGCTGCAGGCGGGCCGGCTCGCGCACCGGCGGCTGGAGGGCGGCGCGCTGCTGATCGGCGCGGACGGCCTCGCCTACGTCACCGACCTGCGCGCCGGGGAGACGGCGGCGGGCGATCTCGCGCTGCGGCTCGACCTGGCGCAGCTGCTCACCACGCTGGCGCTGCGGACCGGCCCGGAGCGGGCGGTGCGGACCGCCGCGGCGGTGCTGGGCGAGGAGGCCCTGGGCGGCGCGGTGCCGCTGCTGCAGCGGGTCGCGCTGTCCCGGGCGACGAGGCAGGCGCTGCGCCGCGACCGGGAGCTGCTGACCCGGATCCGCGAGCAGATCGTCCGGCTGAAGCCGGAGGTGGAGGCGGCGCCGGCCCGGCTGGAGCGGTTCCGCCCCCGGACGATCGTCAGCGTGGTGGCCCTGTCGTTCGCCGCCTACATCGTCATCCCGCAGGTGACCAGCCTGGACGTCGGCTATCTGGCCGCCACGGCGAGCTGGCACTGGGTCGTCGCGGCCCTCGGCGCGGCCGCGCTGAGCTATGTCGCGGCGGCGCTCATGCTGATGGGCTTCGTCCCCGAGCGCCTGCCGCTGGGCCGGACGGTCCTGGTGCAGGTCGCCGCGTCGTTCGTGAAGCTCGTCGCCCCCGCCGCCGTGGGCGGCGTGGCCGTCAACACCCGCTACCTGCAGCGCTCGGGGGTGCGCCCCGCCCTCGCCGTGGCGAGCGTCGGCGCGTCCCAGCTGGTCGGGATGGTCACGCACATCCTGCTGCTGGTCCTGTTCGGGTTCCTCACCGGCTCCAGCACGCGGGCCACGCAGGACCTGGCCCCGTCCCGCACGATCGTGATCGCGGTCCTGGTGCTCGGCCTCGTGGCCGGCCTCGCCCTGACGATCCCCCGCGTCCGCCGCGTCGTCGCCGCGCGGCTGAAGAGCATGTTCTCCGGCGTGGTGCCCCGCCTGGTGGACGTCCTGCAGTCGCCGCGGAAGCTGTTCACCGGCATGGGCGGCACGCTGCTGCTCACCCTCGCCTTCGTGCTGTGCCTGGACGCCTCGATCCGCTCGTTCGGCGGTTCGCTGCCGTGGACGACCGTGGTCCTGGTCTTCCTCACCGCGAACGCGGTGGGTTCCGCCGCGCCGACGCCGGGCGGTCTCGGGGCCGTCGAGGGCGCCCTCACCCTGGCGTTGACGATCTCGGGCCTGTCCGCGGAGACCGCGACATCGGCGGTCCTGCTCTACCGGCTCTTCACCCTGTGGCTGCCGGTGCTGCCCGGCTGGGGGGCGTTCGCCTACCTGCAGCGCAAGGAGTCGCTGTGACCGTCAGCCGGTGCGGCGCGCGCGCCGCCGGTCGGCGAGTTCATCGTGGGGGTGTTCGGGAGGGTCCGCGGCGGCCCGCTCACCGGGCAGCTCCGCGAGACTGCCCTCCACCTCCTGCCAGACCCGGCCGAGCGCTATGCCGAACACGCCCTGCCCGCCCTGCAGCAGATCGACGACCTCGTCCGCCGACGTGCACTCGTAGACGCTGACACCGTCGCTCATCAACGTGATCTGCGCCAGATCCCGCACGCCGCGGTCGCGCAGATGCATCACGGCCGTCCGGATCTGCTGCAGCGACACTCCCGTGTCCAGCAGCCGCTTCACGACCTTGAGCACCAGGATGTCGCGGAAACTGTACAGGCGCTGGCTGCCCGACCCCTGCGCCGCGCGGACGCTGGGCTCCACCAGCTTCGTCCGCGCCCAGTAGTCGAGCTGCCGGTAGGTGATCCCCGCCGCGGCGCACGCCGTCGGGCCGCGGTAGCCGACATCCTCCGGCGGCACCGACACCTGCGTGTCGAAGAGCAGACCCTGCTCTCCGGCACGGCGGGACGCCATGTGCCTGTCGGGGGTCGCCTTGCCCTCGCCGCTGCTCACCGCCACGCGGACCTCCGGCTTCTATCATCCCGTGGCGCTTCGTCAAGGGGGTTTGACGAATTACACCACGGGTGTTCCACCAGCACGGTAGGTGCCGGTCAGGGTGTGGTCAACGTTCACCGTCGGCGCGTCGCATGCCCGGATGAACCGGCTTCACGTGGGCAAACTGCGCACCTCCGCCACCTACGCACTCCTACCCCGATGCGCCGCCGCCAAAAACCACCAGGTCCAGGACGATGCGCGCATTTATTACACCCCTCCCCCAATACCACCCCCCACCCAAGCCCACACCGCCCAAGCCACGAACCTGTAGCCGACCCGAAACTCAAAACACCCCACCCCCAAGCCCCAAACACGCAACCACCCCGAACACGCGCGTCAGCCCAAGCCGAGAGAAGACGCGGGGTCGAAGCCCACGCACCGGGGGGTTCCAGGAAGTCGCCCCCTCGGTCAACACGATCGCGAGGGTCGACCACACCGCCCCCGCCCGAGCCGTGCGGGGGGCGGAGCCCCCGCGTCGGGGGTTCCAGGGGGTCGCCCCCCTGGGCCAGCACTGGGCGCGCGAGAGCGGGGAAGCAGCTTGCTGCGACCATACTGCTCCCGAGCAGCGGCCTATCCGGCGCGGCCGAAGTCCTCTGGGGAGATCGTGTCGAGGAATTCGCGGAACTTCTCGACCTCGTCCTCCTGCTCGTCGGGGATGGCGACGCCGGCCTCTTCGAGGACGTCCTCGCTGGCGAAGATCGTGGCGCCGGTGCGCAGTGCCAGGGCGATGGAGTCGGAGGGGCGGGCGCTCACCTCGACGCCGTTGGAGAAGATCAGGTCGGCGAAGAAGATGCCCTCGCGCAGGGCGGTGATGTTCACGGTGCGGAGCTGGACGCCGAGGGCGTCCAGGACGTCGCGGAACAGGTCGTGGGTGAGCGGCCGGGCGGGCAGCACGCCCTGCTGCGCGAAGGCGATCGCGGTCGCTTCGACCGCCCCGATCCAGATGGGCAGGTAGCGGTCGCCCTCCGTCTCCTTCAACAGGACGATCGGCTGATTGGAGGGCATCTCGACCCGGACGCCGACGACCTCCATCTGCTTCACAGCGGCTCCCTGCCGGTTCTCGGTGTCTCGATCACCATTCGCAGCGGATCGACTCCTGACCGAACCATGTAGCCAACGTACACCCCGGGTCGGACAGCTCGTCGCGCCGCCGGCGGGGGATTATCCTGCGCGGCGGCCATGATCAGTGGTCGAGGCTTTCGTGGAGCCCCGCGCTGACCAGGGCGGAGTGCAGCGCGACCGACAGCGCGGCGATCTCCCGGGCGGTCTCGGCGGCCTCCTCGTGGGCGCCGCGGCTGCGGCGGCGCAGCTGCGGGGCGACCATCTGCTCGATCAGGCCGACCTGCCGGTCGGCGGCGGCCTTGACGGCGCGCAGGTGCCGGACCTCGAAGCCGAACTCGTCGAGCGCGGCGGCGATCCGGCAGATGCCGAGCGCCTCGCCCTCGTAGTGGGCGGCGGTGCGGTGGACGAGGCCGTACTCCTCCAGGCGGGCGAGCAGCGCCTCGTCGATCCCGGCGCCGTCCAGGAGCTGGCGGCGGGTGAGCCGGACGGCCGGGTCCGGGGCGGTGGTGTCGGCGGCCACGAGGGTGCGGGGGCGGCGCCGGGCCGGCTCGCCGCCGCCGCCGAGCGGCGGGACGCTCTCGCCGCGGTCGCGGGCCTCCAGGTGCTGCCGGATCACGCGCAGCGGCATGTAGTGGTCGCGCTGCGCGGTGAGGACGAGCCGGAGCCGCTCCACGTCGGCCGGGCCGAACTTGCGGTAGCCGGAGGGGCTGCGCTGCGGCTCGACCAGCCCCTCGGACTCCAGGAACCTGATCTTGGAGATGGTGATGTCGGGGAACTCGGGCCGCAACTGCCCGAGCACGTCCCCGATCGTCATCGGGGACCGGGCCGGCTCCGCGTTCAACGCCCCTCCCGTTCCGTCAGCCGTGCGCCGGGTTGGTCAGGAACACCAGCCGGAACTTGCCGATCTGGACCTCGTCGCCCCCGGACAGGGCGGCCTGGTCGATCCGCTGCCGGTTGACGTAGAGGCCGTTGAGGCTGCCCACGTCCCGGACGGCGAAGGCACCGCCCTGGCGGGTGAACTCGGCGTGGCGGCGGGACACGGTGACGTCGTCCAGGAAGATGTCGCTCTCGGGGTGCCGTCCGGCGGACGTGCGGTCCTTGTCGAGCAGGAAGCGGCTGCCGGCGTTCGGGCCGCGCTTGACGACGAGCAGCGCGGTGCCGGGGGGCAGTGCCTCCATCGCCATCTGGTCGGGACCGGCCTGCTCCTCGGCGCCCGTGTCGGTGTCCAGCGCCTCGAACCCGCCGATGGAGATCGTGGACGTGGACTCGCCGGGCGACTCGCGGTACGGCGGCGGCGCGGCCGGACTCCGGGTCAGCGGAGTGCCGCAGTTCGAGCAGAAGCGGGCATCATCCGGGTTGGCGTGACCGCACTGCGTGCAGTAGACGCTCGGCATCGATCGGCTCGGCCTCCTACCATCGGCGTGCCGCGCACGGACGCCCCGCCGCAGCGGGAGCCGCCTGCGCCACGCGCATCCTTCACCCAACCCACGCCGGGGATCCGCCCCGACCACGGTCCAACTCACCACCCGCTTACGCGACGGTCGCCGCAACTTACGCGGGTATGACCCGAGGGGTCAACTGGAACGGTGAACCGGCTGGACCAAACTACATTCGCCAATGATCGCAGGTCTACGCCGCCGCGCGGACCGACGCGTTCGCGACGCCCGAGCCGGTCGCCCGGTTTACCGTTCCCCCCGTTCCCTCTAGGGAGACCGTACCGTGCCGACGGTCACTTTCGCGCGCGGGGTGATCAGGACGGCGGCCCCCGCCGCGCGCAGCGTCCGGACGAGGCCGCCCGGGATGTTGAGCGCGGTGGTCATCGTGTGGGGGTCGCCGATGGCCAGGAACCGGTACGGGGCGGCGAGGGTCCGCCCGTCGGTCCGGACGCCGTCCCGGCCGTCCAGGAAGTAGGTGTCGACACCGACGCGGACGTCGTTGATCTGCAGGACCTCGGCTCCGGCGTCGCGGAGCTCCTGCAGGGCGTCCAGGAGGTTGACCGCCTTGACCCGGCCGCCGGGGTCGCTGATCAGCATCTCGATCCCGGGCCCCTCGGCCGGGAGCGTCCCGGCGAGGAGGCCGTACTCGGTCGCCCGCTCGCGCGCCTCCTGCAGTGCGGTCCCGCCCTCGGCGTCCCGCTCCAGCCCGGCCCTGGTGGCCTCCAGATCGCGCAGGTCGCCCGTCAGCCGGTCGGATCGCTGACCCAGGTCGGCCAGGATCCCGACCAGTTCGTCCTGCCGCGCCGTGGCGAACGTGGAGTCGCGCCGGGTCGACTGCACCTGCGCGGCGATCGCGAAGCCGAGCACGAGGCACAGCACTCCGCCGGCGATCTGGCGGGCCCCGGCCCGCGGGCGCAGCAGGCCGAGGAGCCCGCGCAGGCCCGCCGGACGCCCGTCCCCCTCCTCGTCCCCGCCGGTCATGCGCCGAACAGCTTCCGCCGGATGCCGGCCGCGTTGGAGAAGATCCGGATGCCGAGGACGACCACGACGCCGGTGGACAGCTGCGAGCCGACGCCGAGCTGGTCGCCGAGGAGCACGATCAGCGCGGCGATCACCGTGTTGCCCGCGAAGGAGACCACGAAGACCTTCTCGTCGAAGATGCCCTCCAGCCGGGCGCGGACGCCGCCGAACATGGCGTCGAGCGCGGCCACGATCGCGATGGGCAGGTAGGGCTGGAGCCAGAGCGGCACGTCCGGCTGCAGGAGGAGCCCCAGCGCGACACCGGCGACGAGGCCGATCAGGGCGATCACCCTCGGGTCACCTCTCCCCCGCTCACTGGCCGTCCTCTCACTGGCCGTCCCCGGGGAGCGGGACGGCGTACCGCGGCCGGACGGCCCCGGCGGCCGGCAGCCGCGCCCCGGACGTGCGGCGCACGTCGTACCGGATCCCGAACCGGTCGTGCAGCGCGGCGAGCCGCCGGTCGGCCGCCGAGCCCGTGAAGGCGCCGCGCAGCCGGCCCGGGTCGCCGACCGCCGTCACCGCGTAGGGGCCGGTCAGCGGCCGGTAGTCGACCAGGATCGCCTCGCCGGCGGCGCGGATCGCGGTGGTCGGCGCGAGCCGCTGCCCGTTGACGCCGATGGCCTCGGCACCCGCCGCCCAGAGCCCGTTGACCAGGATCTGGAGGTCCTGATCATAGACCCGGCCGGCGTCGGCGGAGCGCCCCCGCGCGGCGGGTGCGGCGCGCGGCGCGTCGGCGACCGTGACCACGATCCCGAGGCCGGACGCGGGCGCGGCGGCCGCGGCGGCGCCGGCCCGCGCCAGCCGCCGCCGGACGCGGCGCCCCTCGTCGCTGCGGGCGAGCGCGGCCGCGCGCTCCCGCTCCGTGCGGGCGCGCAGCGCGTCGGCGCGGCGCTGGAGCGCGTCGGTCTCGGCGGTGCGGGCCCGGATCTGCCCGATCAGCCGGGACCGCTGCTCGGCCGCGACGGGCTCGCCGCGCCGCGTCTGCGCCGCGGCGACGGCGAGCAGCGTGCCCGCGAGCGCGAGGACGAGCAGGACGCCCGCCCCGCGGAACCGCCGCGGCGGGGCGCCGCCGGCGGCCGCCCGCCGCGCCGCGGCCTCGGCGTAGCCGTGGTCGGGGAGCCGGCCGGCGAGCAGGTCGGTGAGCAGCGGCATCGGGGCGCCGGGGCGCCGTCCGGGCGGCCGCCGGTCGCCGCGGTCGTCCCGTCGTGCGATCACCGCCCCATCATGGCAAGCCCCAGGGGCCGCCGGGCGCCATCGGCGGCGGTGCCCGGGAGGCGGCGGTGCTCAGGAGGCGGCGGGGCGGCGCAGGCCGATCTCCAGGGCCAGTCCGGCGAGGACGGAGCCCATCGCGTAGCGCTGCACGCGCCGCCAGCCGGGCCGGCGGGCGAGGAAGCCGGCGATGCCGCCGGCGCCGAGGACGATGAGGCCGTTCACGCTGATCGCGATCGTGATCTGCAGCAGGCCGAGCAGCAGGATCTGGACGGCCATGCTCCCGCGGCCCGGGTCCGCGAACTGCGGCAGCAGCGACACGTAAAGGATCGCGATCTTCGGGTTGAGCAGGTTGGTGACCAGGCCCATCGCGAACAGGCGGCGCGGCGGGTCGGCGGGCAGGGACCTCGGGGCCAGGGCCGTCGTGCCGCCCGGCCGCAGCGCCTGCCAGGCGAGCCACAGCAGGTACGCCGCCCCGGCCAGCTTGATCGCCGTGTAGAGGGCCGGGACGAGCGTGAAGACGGCGGTGAGCCCGGCGGTGGCGGCGGCGACATAGACGAGGAACCCGGCGGCGACGCCGGCGAGGGAGATCAGCCCCGCGCGGCGCCCCTGCGTCACCGACCGCGACACCAGGTACAGCATGTTGGGGCCCGGGCTGAGGACGAGCCCGAGCGCGAAGGCGGCGACGGCCGCCGCGGCGGTGAGCGAGATCATTGCACTCCCAGTGTCCACACGGTCCGAGGCTAGATCTCCGATGCTTCTCGGTGCAATACTTCGCATTGCACTCGGAGCAATGTGGGGACGCATGGAGGATTTCCGTCGGGTCGCCGACGAGGTGGCCGCCGATATCGCCGCCGGGCGGCTGCGCCCCGGCGACCGGCTCCCGCCGCAGCGCGCGTTCGCCCGGACGCGGGGCATCGCCGCCTCGACGGCGAGCCGCGTGTACGGGGAGCTCGCCGCGCGCGGCCTGGTCGTCGGCGAGGTCGGGCGCGGCACGTTCGTCCGGGCGGCGGAGCCCGCACCCGTCCCGGCGCTCGCGGAGCCCACCGGGGCGAAGGTCGACCTGGAGCTGAGCCAGCCCGTGCTCCCGGGGCAGAGCGCGCTGCTGGCCGCCGGACTAGGGCGGCTGCTGCGCCCCGACGTGCTGGACGCGGCGCTCGGCCCCGGACGGGTCACCGGGACCGCCGCCGCCCGGGACGCCGCGGCGGCGCTGCTGGCCGCGCCCGGCTGGCGGCCCGACCCGGGGTCGGTGCTGTTCGCGGGGAACGGCCGGCAGGCGATCGCGGGCGCCGTGTCGGCGCTGGTGCCGCCGGGCGGGCGGCTCGCCGTGGAGGCGCTGACCTATCCGGTGGTCAAGGGCATCGCGGCCCGGCTCGGCGTCACGCTCGTCCCGGTCGCGGCCGACGAGCACGGGCTGCTCCCCGGCGCCCTCGCCGACGCGCACCGCGCCGCGCCGCTCGGCGCGGTCTACCTCCAGCCGACGCTGCACAACCCCTGCGGGACGACGATGCCGCGGCACCGCCGCGCCGAGATCGCCGGCGTCCTGCGGCGGCTCGGCCTGCACGCGATCGAGGACCGCGTCTGGGCGTTCCTGCCCGCGGACGGCCCGGAACCCCTGGCGGGCCTGGCCGCGGACCGCACCGTGCTGGTCGACAGCCTGTCCAAGCGCCTCGCGCCCGGCCTGACCCTCGGGTTCGCGGTGCCGCCCGCCGCGCTGGCCGGGCGCGTCGCCGCCGCGCTGCGGGCGGGCGCCTGGGGGCCCGCGCGCTTCGCGCTCGAGGCGGCGACCGGCTGGATCGCGGGCGGCGCGGTCGAGGAGATCACCCGGGCCAGGCGCGCGGACGCCGCGGCCCGCTCGCGGATCGTCGCCGAGCGCCTGGCGGGCGCCGCCGTCCGGTCCGGGCCCTGCTCCTACTTCTGCTGGTGGGACCTGCCGCCCCGGTGGCGGGCGGAGACGTTCGTCGCGGCGGCCGCGCGGCGCGGGATCGCCGTCACCCCGGCCGCCGCGTTCGTCGCGGGGACCGGCGCGGCGCCCCGCGCGGTCCGGATCGGCCTCGCCTCGCCGCCGCCGGGGACCCTGGCACGGGCCCTGGACGTCCTCGCCGAGATCGCCGCGGGCGCCCCGGAGGACATCCCCGTCGACTGACCGCGGCGCCGGCGCCCGCCGGGGCGGGCCGGGCCGGTCAGGAGCCGGCGCGCTCGACGACGACGGCCCACTCCTCCAGCAGGACCTGGGCGGCGTCGGCGTCGGGCCCCTCGGCCCACACGTGGGTCACCGCCTCCGCCGGGTCGGGCAGGACCAGGACCCAGCGGCCGTCGTCCTCCACCACGCGGACGCCGTCGGTGGTGTCGATCGTGCGGTCCCCGGCGGCCTCCACGACGTGCCGCATCACGCTGCCCTTGGCCGCCCACGGGGTCGGGACGGAGCGGCGCAGGAGGTGCGCGTCGGGGATGCGGCGGTCGATCTGGGACAGCGTCAGGCGGGTGCGGGCGACCAGGCCGACGAGGCGGACGAACGCGGCGATCCCGTCGACGGTGCCGCTGAACTCGGGCATGAGGAAGCCGCCCCGGCCGTCCCCCGCGAAGATCACGCTGGGCTGCGCGGCGGCCTTGGTGAGGACGTCCTGGGACGTGGACGTCCACTCGACCTGGACGCCGTGGAAGCGGCACACCTGCTCGGCGACCCGCGTCGTCGTCACCGGCAGCGCCACCTTGCCGCCGCGCCGCTCGGCCGCGACCAGGTCGAGCATGACGAGCAGGGCGCGGTCGTCGCCGACCAGCTCGCCGTTCTCGTCCACCAGGGAGATCCGCTCCCCGACCGGGTCGAAGCGGACGCCGAACGCGGCCCGCGAGGAGGAGACGAGGTCGCCGAGGCGCTCCAGGTCGCGCATCCGCTCGGCGAGCGTCTCGGTCGGGTTGGCCTCGTCCAGCCCGGCGTTGCGGGTGAGGACCTCCACGCCGACCTTGCCGAGCAGGTTCGGCAGGACGAGCGAGGCGACGCCGCCCGCGCAGTCCAGGACGATCTTCAGCCCGGCCTCGCGGACGCCGCGGATGTCGACGCGCCGCAGCAGGTCGCGGGTGTAGGTCTCCACGACGCGCGGCGGGTAGGTCAGCTCGGCGATCTCGCCGGGGAACGCGCGCCGGTACTCCTGGCGGCCGAAGACGCGTTCCAGCTTGCGCTGCGCCGCCTGGGACAGGTCGGCGCCGCCGGCGTCCAGGAACAGGATGTCGACGCCCTGCGGGTCGCCGAGGGTGGTGCGGATGTAGATGCCGCCGACGGCGTCCTCGCGGCCGGTCTCGAACCGGGCGACGGTGAGCGGGGTCGCCTCCAGGTCGTTGACGTTGATGGCGCTGGCGGTGAGCGCGCTGTTCACGGCGCGTTTCAGGGTGCGGGCGGCGCGGGACACGTCGCGGCCGGTGACGACCGTGGAGCCCTTCTTCAGCGTGGTCGCGTAGGCGCTGGCGAGCCGTACCGCCAGCTCGGGGGTGATCTCCACGTTGACGAGCCCGGACACGCCGCGCGGCCCGAACAGGTTGCGCTGCCCGCGCGACTCCCAGATCACGCTGGTGTTGACGACCGCGCCGGCCTCGATGGTCTTGAACGGGTAGACCTTCACGCCGCTGGAGACGTACGCCTCGGCCTCGATGACGCATTCATCGCCGATGACCGCGCCCTCCTCGACGCGGGCGCCGGCCATGATGTCGGTGTTCTTGCCCACGACGCAGCCGCGCAGGTTCGTGGACGGCGCGACGAACACGTTGTCGTGGACGACGGCCCGGTGCAGGAACGCGCCCTCCTTCACGACGACGTTGCTGCCGAGGACGGTGTACTCGCGCAGTTCGACGCCCGCCTCGACCTTGGCGTAGTCGCCGATGTAGAGGGGGCCCTTGAGGACGGCCTCGGCGTCCACCTCGGCGCCTTCGGCGACCCACACGCCGGGCGACATCTCGAAGCCGTCCAGTTCGATGCCGACCTGGCGGGAGAGCATGTCGGCCTGGGCCTTGAGGTAGCTCTCGTGGGTGCCGACGTCCTCCCAGTAGCAGTCGGCCACGTATCCGAACAGGCGGGCGCCCTCGCCGAGCAGCTTGGGGAAGACGTCCCCGGACCAGTCGACGGACTCCCCCTCCGCGACGTGGTCGAGGACCTCCGGTTCCATCACGTAGATGCCGGTGTTGACGGTGTCGGAGAACACCTGGCCCCAGGTCGGCTTCTCCAGGAACCGCTGCACGCGGCCCTCGTCGTCCACGATGATGATGCCGAACTCGAGCGGGTTCGGGACGCGCTTCAGCCCGATGGTGACGAGCGCGTCGTTCTCCTCGTGGAACCGCACCATGTCGGTGAGGTCGATGTCGGTGAGCGCGTCCCCGGAGATCACGAGGAACCGGTCGTCGCGCAGCGCCTCCTCGGCGTTCTTGACGCTGCCGGCGGTGCCGAGCGGGATCTCCTCCGTCGCGTAGCTCAGCGACATGCCGAGCTCCTCGCCGTCGCCGAAGTAGTTGCGGATCAGCGCCGCGAGGAACTGGACGGTGACGACGGTCTCGGTGAACCCGTGCCGCTTCAGCAGCCGGAGCACGTGCTCCATGATCGGCCGGTTGACGAGCGGCAGCAGCGGCTTGGGCTGGTTGGCGGTCATCGGACGCAGCCGCGTCCCCTCGCCTCCCGCCATCACGACGGCCTTCATCGGGGGGTCTCAGCTCCCTTCTGGTCGCCGGCCGGCGGTTCCGCGCCCGGTCCGCCCCGGTCGCCCGGTTCGCCCCGGTCATCCGGTTCGGGCGGGGTGTCCGGCCCGGGGGCCGGGGGCGAGCCGCGGCCGGCCGACACCAGTTGCCGCGTCTGCGTCCAGTAGAGGACGGCCGACCACCAGTACAGGCCCGTCCCCCAGATGGCGAAGGACCATCCGATGACCTTCGCCGCGGTCGCCGCGCCGCCGCCGTGGTCGCCCAGCAGCAGCAGCGGGAACGCGTACAGCAGGCACATGGTGCCCGCCTTCCCGATGAAGTGGACGGGAAGCGTGCCGCCGTACCCGAGCCGCCGCACGATCGGCGCGATCGGCAGGATCGCGAACTCCCGGGCGACCAGCAGCACCACCAGCCACAGCGGGATGATGTCGCGGATCGTGAGCCCGATCAGCGTGGCGAGGATGTAGAGGCGGTCGGCGGCCGGGTCGAGCACCGTCCCGAGCCTGCTGGTCTGGTTCAGCGCGCGCGCCAGCTTGCCGTCCAGCCAGTCCGACAGGCCGGCGAACACCAGCACGCCGAGCGCCCACCAGTCGGCCTCGGCGAGAATGAGCCACAGGAACAGCGGGACGCCCACGAGCCGGGCCATGCTCAGCATGTTGGGCACCGTGAAGATCCGGTCCTGCGGGGCCTGCTGCAGAGTGGTCACCGACGCGTTCGCCTCCCCTGGTCCCCTTGATCCTGACCCTACCGGTAAGGGTTGGAAAGCCCTCGACGGCGTCGGACCGGTGAGTCGGGCGCGGCGGGGCCCGTCCGGGGGCGGTCCCGGTCATCGCGGGCTGACGGCGTCCGCGAGCGGCAGGACGGCCGTCACCACGAATCCGCCGCCCTCCCCCGGACCGGCGTCGAGGGTCCCCCCGACGCTGCGCGCCCGCTCGATCATCCCGAGGATCCCGAACCCCTCGGGAGTGCCGCCGGACGGCCCGTTCCCGTCGTCGGCGACGCGCACGACGAGCCCGCCGCCGTCGCGCGTGAGGCGCACCGTGGCGCGCCTCGCCGCGGAATGCTTGACAACGTTGGTCAAGGCCTCCTGGACGATCCGGTACGCGGCGACGCCGATCTCCGGCGGCAGCGTCCCGAGGCCGCCGTCCGCCAGCCGCACGTCGAGCCCGCCGCCGCGCGCCGCCCGCACGAGGTCGCCGATGCCGTCCGGGCCGGGCAGCGTCCCGGACGCCGCCACGTCGGTGCCGCGCAGGACCTGCAGCGTGCCGCGCAGCTCGGTCCGGGCGTCCCGGCAGGTGCCCGCGATCGACGCGAGCGCCTCGGCCAGCTCCGCCCGGTCGAGCGGCCGGTCCCCGCGCACCAGGTGGGCCGCCGCGCCGGCCTGCACGCCGATCAGCGTGATGCTGTGCGCGAGGAGGTCGTGCAGGTCGCGGGCGATCCGCAGCCGCTCCTCGGCGACCCGCCGCCGCGCCTCCTCCTCCCGCGTGCGCTCGGCCCGCTCGGCCCGCTCGGTGATCGTCGCGAGGCGCGCGCGGTGCACCCGCCACACCTGGACGGCGATCACGACCGACACCACGGCCTCGATGACCGCGACCTGCTCCCGGACGGAGCTGCCGCCCGCCCGCATCGCCATCCCGAGCACGCACACGGCCAGCAGGAACGCGGCGACGCCGAGGACGATCCGCACCCGCCGCCCGAGGACGGCGTAGGCGAACAGCGCGATCACCTCGGCGGGCACGAGCGCGTGGTGCTGGTACTGCGCGAGGTGGTACGGGAGCACCAGGACCACCAGCGCCACCAGCGCCGGCGCCGGCCACCGCCGGATCACCGCGAGCGGCACGTGCGCCGCGGCCAGCAGCAGCGCCCCGGCCGCGTCCAGTTCCCGGACTCCGGGCCACGCCACCGCCGCGGCCGCCGCGATGCCCGCCAGCGCCATCGCGGGCAGGGCGTCCCTTGCCGTCGCACCGATCCGAGGCAGCGTCACCACCCGCCCATCCTCCCGGATCCCCGCGACCACCGCACACCGCCCCCGCACACCGCTCTCGGACACCGCCCCCGCCCGGCGATCCCGCGCGGCGGTCCCGCCCGGCGATCCCGCGCGGCGGTCCCGCCCGGCGATCCCGGGCGGACAGCCGGACAGCCGGACAGCCGGACGGCCGGGCGGCCGGACGGCCGGGCGGCGGGGCGGCCGGGCGCGGAGGGCGGCGGGGCGGCCGGGCGCGGAGGGCGGCGCGCGGGCGCGTCCTACCCCAGGGGCGGCGGTTGCGGCAACGGGGGTGCGGCGGGTTAGCGTCGGGCACGACAGATCGCGGGGGCCCGGCGAACCGGGCTGAGATAGCGGCTGGGACGGCCGCTGACCGCATGAACCTGACCGGGTAATGCCGGCGTAGGGAGAGATCGAGTCGTCATGACACAACACGTGGTTCCAGCCGCCCGCAAGACCTACCTGCGGGGTTCGCGCCCCGACATCCGGGTCCCCATGCGGGAGGTGCCGCTGACCAGCGGCGACGCCGTCGTGCTGTACGACACGTCGGGGCCGTGCACCGATCCGGCCGTGGAGACCGACGTCCGCCGGGGACTGCCCGCGCTGCGGGAGGCGTGGATCGCCGAGCGCGGCGACACCGCCCCGTACGCCGGGCGGCCCGTGCGCCCCGCGGACGACGGGCGGCGCACGCCCGTTCCGGAGGACCTGCTGCCGCGGCGGCCGCGCCGCGCGACCGGCGGCGCGGTGACGCAGCGCGCGTACGCGCGGCGGGGCGAGATCACACCGGAGATGGAGTTCGCCGCGCTGCGGGAGGGGGTGGCACCGGAGTTCGTCCGGGACGAGCTGGCGGCCGGGCGCGCGGTGCTGCCCGCGAACGTCAACCATCCCGAGATCGAGCCGATGGTCATCGGCCGCAACTTCCTGG
Source organism: Spirillospora sp. NPDC047418 (assembly GCF_040643275.1). Classification (NCBI taxonomy): domain Bacteria; kingdom Bacillati; phylum Actinomycetota; class Actinomycetes; order Streptosporangiales; family Thermomonosporaceae; genus Spirillospora; species Spirillospora sp. NPDC047418. The sequence continues at coordinate 29,746 of NZ_JBEYTW010000028.1, read as the reverse complement.
TGAAGGTGAACGCCAACATCGGGAACTCGGCGGTGGCGTCCTCGATCGAGGACGAGGTCGAGAAGATGACGTGGGCGACCCGCTGGGGCGCCGACACCGTCATGGACCTGTCGACCGGGAAGGACATCCACACGACGCGGGAGTGGATCCTGCGGAACTCGCCGGTGCCGGTCGGGACCGTCCCGCTGTACCAGGCGGTGGAGAGGGTGGGCGGCGACCCGGCGGAGCTGACCTGGGAGGTCTTCCGGGACACGGTGGTCGAGCAGGCCGAGCAGGGCGTCGACTACATGACCGTCCACGCGGGGGTGCTGCTGCGGTACGTGCCGCTGACGGCACGCCGCAGGACCGGGATCGTGTCGCGGGGCGGTTCGATCATGGCGGCGTGGTGCCTGGCGCACCACGAGGAGAACTTCCTGTACACCCGCTTCCGGGAGCTGTGCGAGATCTTCGCCGCCTACGACGTCACCTGGTCGCTCGGGGACGGCCTGCGCCCCGGCTCCATCGCGGACGCCAACGACGAGGCGCAGTTCGCCGAGTTGCGCACGCAGGGCGAGCTGACGGCGATCGCCGCCGGGTACGGCAACCAGGTGATGAACGAGGGGCCCGGCCACGTCCCGATGCACAAGATCAAGGAGAACGTCGACCGGCAGCAGGAGTGGTGCGGCGGGGCGCCGTTCTACACGCTCGGCCCGCTGACCACCGACATCGCGCCCGGCTACGACCACATCACCTCGGCGATCGGCGCCGCGATGATCGGCTGGCACGGCACGGCGATGCTCTGCTACGTGACGCCGAAGGAGCACCTCGGGCTGCCGGACCGCGAGGACGTCAAGGCCGGCGTCATCGCCTACAAGATCGCCGCGCACGCCGCCGACCTCGCCAAGGGCCACCCGGGGGCGCAGGCGTGGGACGACGCGCTGTCGGACGCCCGGTTCGACTTCCGGTGGGAGGACCAGTTCAACCTGTCCCTCGACCCGGACACCGCCCGCGCGTTCCACGACGCGACGCTGCCGGCGGCGCCGGCGAAGACCGCGCACTTCTGCTCGATGTGCGGCCCGCACTTCTGCTCCATGAAGATCACCCGGGACGTCCGGCGGTACGCGGCCGAGCGCGGCCTGGACGGCGAGGCCGCCCTCGCCGCCGGGATGCGGGAGAAGGCCGCGGAGTTCACCGCCGCCGGCGGGCGGCTCCATCTCCCGCTCTCCCCCGGGGATTCCTGACGTAGGCGCAGGTCGGCGCGGGCCCGCCGCACACCGGACGCGGCACCGGACGCGGCACCGGACGCGGCGGGCCCGGCCATCCCGGCGCGGGCCGGGCGCGGCGGCGCGGCTAGTATCGAGGGACCGTTCCAAAGCCGCGGACCCCCCCGAATCGCCGCAGGCCCGTACCCGCCGGGAAAGGACCGACGACTCACGTGACCAGCGACGACACGCCGCAGGCCCCCGCCCGTGCGGTGCGGGCCGACGTGCGCCGCAACCGGGCGCGGCTGCTCGCCGCGGCCCGCGAGACGTTCCAGCGCGACGGGGCCGACGCGTCCCTGGAGGGCGTCGCCCGCACCGCCGGCGTCGGCATCGGCACGCTCTACCGCCACTTCCCGACCCGCCAGCACCTCCTGGAGGCCCTGCTCGCCGACGTGTACGCGGACCTGGCCGCCGCCGCCCGCGAACTGCAGGCCTCGCCGGCGCCCGGCGAGGCCCTGATGACGTGGCTGCGGGCGTTCGTGTCGCGGGTGACGGTGTTCCGCGGGCTGGCGGCCTCGGCGGTGGTGTCGCTGCGGGAGGAGCGGGCCGAGCCCGGCTGCCCCCGCCGGGCGATGTGCGAGGCCGGCGAGGCGCTGTTCGCCCGCGCGCAGCAGGCCGGGGACGCACCCGCGGGCACGGCGTTCGCCGACGTCCTGTGGCTCGCCGGCGCGATCGCGGCGGGCACCGAGCGGGAGCCGGCGGCCGCCGAGCGGCTGCTGTCGCTCGCCGCCGCCGGGATGGCGCCCGGCGCCCGGTAGGTCAGTCCGTCTCCGGGACGGGCAGGACGCGGCGCGGGCCGCGCGGCGCATCGCCCTTCCGGCGCCATTCGCGCGGATAGCCGACCGACACCTCGATGTGCGGGACGTCCCCGGTCCAGATCGTCCGGGGGATGTGCAGGTGCCCGTACACGACCGATACCGCGCGGTACCGGTCGTGCCAGCCGGCGGTGCGCTCAGTGCCGCACCACTGCGCGAACTCCGGGTACCACAGGACGCGGGTGGGTTCGCGGACGAGCGGCCAGTGGTTGACGAGCACGGTCCGCGTGCCCGGCTCCAGAGCCGCGAGGCGCTTCTCGGTGTAGGCGACGCGGGCGTCGCACCAGGCGTCGCGCGTCGGGTGCGGGTCGGGATGCAGGTAGACCTCGTCGGTGCACACGACGCCCGCCTCGTGCGCGACCTCGAGGGCCTCTTCCTTGGTGGACGTCCCGTCCGGGCGGAACGTGTAGTCGTACAGGATGAACAGCGGCGCGACCGTCACGGGGCCGCCCTCGCCGTCCCAGACGGGATACGGGTCCTCGGGGGTCAGCACGCCGAGGCCCCGGCACATGTCCACGAGCCGCCGGTAGCGGGCCTCCCCGCGCAGCTGCACGGGGTCGTCCTTGATGGTCCACAGCTCGTGGTTGCCGGGGACCCAGAGCACGGTGGCGAAGCGGTCGCGCAGCAGGCGGAGGGTCCACTCGACGTCGGCGAACCGCTCGGCGACGTCCCCGGCGACGATCAGCCAGTCGTCCCCGGACGCGGGCCGCAGCCCCTCGACGAACGCGCGGTTCTCCGGGAACCCCACGTGCAGATCGCTGATCGCATAGACACCGCCCATCCAGTGATCGTAAGCCCGGCGCGCGCGAGCGGCCCGCGCTCCGGAGGGGGCGCGGGCCGCTTCGCGGGGATTCCCGTCGTCAGCTGCTCCTGCCCCAGAAGTAGACGCCCAGGCTCATCGCGAGGACGCTCGCCCAGCTGAACACGGCCCGGACGGTGTTCCAGGCGGTCCAGCGGCCGGAGTAGTCCGACCAGATCCTCGCGGCGTCGGCCAGGTCCTTCGGGATCGTCACGCCGTCCAGGTCGTTGTTCATGGGGATGTTCACCGCGAAGCTCGGGACGAGCGCGCCGACGAGGTACACGCCCGCGGCGGCGAAGAACAGGAGCGCCGCGGACTTCTGGTCCAGAGTCAGCAGCAGCACGCCCGCCGCGGCCGCCAGCACCGGGACCAGCATGAACATCCCCACGAACACCGGGTTCTGGATCTTCTGGTTGATGGACTGCATGGCGTCGATCGCCGACCCCGGCTTCGCCGCGTTCAATCCCGGCATCACGCCGGTCGAGAAGCCGAAGAACGTCCCGGCCATGCCGGCCGCCATGATGAGGGAGAGCGTCACCGAGACGCCCGCGAGAGCGGATTTCATCGTCGTTCCGTTTCTGGTCGCAGATGGTCGGGTCAGGGGGTCCAGATGCCGCTGGCCGCGGTGTCGTGCGCGTACGCGGCGAAGTCGCGGGGCTCGCGGCCGAGGGCCCGCCGGACGCCGTCGGCGGGCGCGGCGTTGCGGCCGTCCAGCACGGTCGTGAACAGGTACGTCAGGAAGCCGATGACGTCGCCGGGCAGGCCGTGCTCCTTGAGGGCCGCCGCGTACTCGTCCGCGCTCACCGGGACGAAGGCGATCTCCCGCCCGGCCGCCCGCCCGATCTCCGCGACGGCCTCGGCGAAGGTGAGCGCGCGGGGGCCGGTGACCTCGTAGACCTCGCCGGCGTGGCCGTCCCGGGTGAGGGCCGCGACGGCCACGTCCGCGATGTCGCCGGCGTCCGCGAACGGCTCCGGCACCTCGCCGGCGGGGAGGACGACCTCGCCCGCGCGGACGGGGTCGAGGAGGTAGTCCTCGCTGAAGTTCTGCGCGAACCAGGCGGCCCGCACGACCGTCCATACCAGGCCGGACTCCTGGACGATCCGCTCGCACTCCCGCGCCTCGGGTTCGCCCCGCCCGGAGAGCAGGACCACGTGCCGCACGCCCGCCGCGGCCGCCTCCGCCGTGAAGGCGGCGACGGCCTCCGGCGCGCCGGGCGCCGCCAGGTCCGGGTAGTAGGACAGGTACACCTTCTCGACGCCCCGCAGCACCGGCGCCCAGGTCGCCTCGTCCGCCCAGTCGAAGGCCGGCGACGCCGACCGCGAGCCCATCCGGACCGGGACGTCCAGGGCCTCCAGCCGCTCCACCACGCGGCGGCCGGTCTTGCCGGTGCCGCCGAGGACGAGGGTCAGGCCGTTCTCTGTTTCCGTGTTCGTCATGCTTTGAGTCAACAGCGCGGCCGTTCCAGCGACCATCGTTGAGAAGCTCGCCCGCATACGCGAGCGTCTAGGCTGGCCCCCATGGACGCCCTCACCGACCTCCTCGACGGGCCGCGCGCCCGGGGGGCGTTCATGCTCCGCTCGACCCTCGTGCCGCCCTGGTCGGTGCGCATCCAGGACGAGGCGCCGCTGACGCTGCTGTCCATGGTCAGGGACGACGCGTGGCTGATCCCCGACGACGGCGACCCGCAGCGCGTCGTCCCCGGCGACATGGTCATCTTCCGGGGGCCCGACCCCTACACCGTCGCCGACGACCCCGCCACCGAGCCGCAGATCGTCATCCACCCCGGGCAGCGCTGCACCACGCCCGACGGGACGAGCCTGTCGGAGGCGATGGACCTCGGCGTCCGCGCCTGGGGCAACGACCCCGGCGGGACGTCGGTCATGCTGATCGGCACCTACCAGATGCGCGGCGCCGTGACCCAGCGCCTGCTGTCGGCGCTGCCGCCGATCGCGATCGTCCGGGGCGACACCTGGAAGTCGCCGCTCGTCGGCGTGCTCGGCGAGGAGATCGGCAGGGACGAGCCCGGCCAGGACGTCGTCCTCGACCGGCTCCTCGACCTGCTGCTCATCGCGACGCTGCGCGCCTGGTTCTCCCGTCCGGACGCCGCGGCGCCCGGCTGGTACCGCGCGCACGGCGACCCGGTCGCGGGGCCCGCGCTGCGCCTCCTGCACGCCGACCTCTCCCACCCGTGGACGGTCGCGGACCTCGCCGCGCGGGTCGGGGTGTCGCGCGCCGCGCTCGCGCAGCGGTTCGCGAGGCTGATCGGCGAGCCGCCCATGGCGTACCTGACCGGGGTCCGCCTCGCGCAGGCCGCCGACCTGCTGCGCGAGAGCGACGCGACGCTCGACGCCGTCGCACGCCGGGTCGGCTACGGCACCGCGTTCGCGCTGAGCACCGCCTTCAAGCGCGAGCACGGCGTCAGCCCCCAGGAGTACCGCGCCGGCACGGCGGCCGGCTGACCGGTCAGCCCGCGGCACGCAGGTGCTCGTGGAAGAAGGCGGTCATCAGGGCGAGCACGCGTTCGCTCTCCCTGCCGTAGACGGCGAAGTGGTCCCCGTGCAGGATCTCCAGCCGCTTGGGGTGCAGGGCGCGCTCGTAGGCGGCGAAGGCGAGGTCGCTGTGGGTGAGCGTGTCCTGGTCGGCGACCACCATGAGCAGCGGCGTCGGCGTGATGCGCGCGATGTGGTCGCCCGGCTCGTACTCGGCCGTCATCTCCACCGAGCGCAGGGTGACCTCGTTGCGCCAGGTCTTCAGCCGCTCCGGCTCGATCGTGCGGTACCACTCGTAGGTCGGGCGGTCGGGCAGCGCGGCGAGTTCGCCGGGCGTCTCGGTGATCAGCGGGATCATCGCCGGCGCCTCGCCGCGGAACCGGGCGAGCCGGTCGGCGTCGAACGTCCGGCGGACCTCGGCGAGCGCCTCGGTGGGGATGAACCGCGACATGCTCGTCCCGCCGCTGATCACCGGGACCTGCGCGTAGACGCACTTCACCCGGCGGTCCACGGCCGCGACGACGAGCACGTGGCCGCCGGAGTAGCTGGATCCGAACACGCCGATCCGCTCGGCGTCGATCTCCTCGCGGGTGCACAGGAACGTGATCGCGTCCCGGTAGCCGCGGATCTGCGCCCAGGGGTCGACCTCCTGGCGGGGCTCGCCGTCGCTGGCGCCGAACGACGGGTGGTCGTAGAGCAGGACCGCGAGCCCGGACGCGGCGAGCGCCTCGGCGATGTCGTCGGTGTACTGCTCCTTGACGGCGCCGTAGCCGTGGGTGACGACGACGGCCGGGTGCGGGCCGGGGCGCCCGTCCGGCGTGTAGAGCCAGCCTCGGAGCGTCGTTCCGGCGGAGTCGAACTCGATGTCGTGGCGCATTCCGGGTCCTTCCGGGGTCGGCGCGGCGGGGGGTCCGTCCGCGTTCAGGGGGCCTGGCCGGCGGGGGGCGCGAACACGCCGCTCCGCGCGGCGGCGCAGGCCGCGGCGGCGGCGGTCTCGGCGAGGGCGCCGTCCACGGGGCGCCGCTGGATCAGCAGCCGGTAGTAGAAGGGCGCGCCGACGGCGGCGCTGACGGCGGCGGCGTCGGTGCCGGGCGGCACCTCGCCGCGTTCGGCCGCGCGCTCGACGATCGCGCCGGCGAGGCGGTTGCGCCCGGCGAACACCTCGCTCAGCGCGGCGGCGGCCGCCGGGGAGCGGACGGCGGCGGCGACCATGCCCTCCACGAGCGCCCGGTACCGGGGCCGGGCGTACAGCGCGGCGATCCCGGCGGCGAGGGCGCGCAGGTCGTCCCGCAGCGACCCCGTGTCGGGGATCGGCACCTCCCGCGTGCCGACCTCGGCCAGCAGGTCGACGACGAGGCCCTCGGCGTTCCGCCACCTGCGGTACAGCGTCGCGAGGTGGACGCCCGACCGCTCGGCCACGCGCTCCATGGTCAGGCCGGCGTATCCGGCGTCCTCCAGCTCGCCGAGCGCGGCCTCGAGCACGGCGGCGCGGGTGCGGGCCGTCCGGCCCCCGGGTCGGGCGGCCCCCGCGGCCGGTGCGTCCTCACTCACCCGGCCGATGCTAATGCGAAAGACTTCGCATTAGCAACAGCGGTGCCTCAGGACTCGGTGCGCAGGGTGGGCTCGGCCCGGACGGGCGAGTCGTCGGCGGCGTCCGGGATGAACGGGATCACGAAGGCGTACTCGGCCAGCACCGCCTCGGAGACCTCGCCCGACTCGCCGAACGCGGCGATCTCCCCCCAGCACGGCGAGCCGAGCGAGCCGCTGCGGTGCCGCACCGACAGCCCGGCGCACAGGTTGGCGAACCGGAGCCGCTCGGCGAGCGGGAGGCCCGCGAGCGTGCCGAACACGAACCCGGCGGCGAACACGTCGCCCGCGCCGGTCGGGTCGAGCGCCTCCACCGGCAGGGCCCGGGTCTCGGCCCGCTCCCCCGCCCGCGCGTCGATCGCGATCGCGCCGTCGCCGCCGCGCTTCACCACGACCACCGGCACGCGCTCGGCGAGCGCCTCGGCCGCGTCCGCGGGAGTGGCCGTCCGGGTGTAGGCCATCGCCTCGGCCGCGTTCGGCAGGAACACGTCCACGTGCGCGAGCCGGTCCAGGACCTCGGCCGGCCAGGCGCCGGTGTGGTCCCAGCCGAGGTCGCCGAACACCAGCGCGCCCCGCCGGCGCATCTCGGGCACCCACGGCGGCACCGGGCGGTCGACGTCCACGAAGCAGGCCCGCGCGTCCGGCGGCGGCCCGCCGAGGTCGTCCGGCGGGGACGGGACGGGCTTGACGAACGTCACCATGCTGCGGTCGGAGTCGTAGGCCATCGACACGGTGACGGGCGTGGACCAGCCGGGCACCCGCCGCGACGGCCCGAGGTCGACGCCCTCCTGCTCGGCGAGGGTGCGCCACAGGTAGGTGCCGAACATGTCGTCGCCGAACGGCGCCGCCAGCCCGACCCGCAGGCCGAGCCGGCTCATCGCGACCGCGATGTTGGCGACGCCGCCCGGCGCCGAGCCGAGCCCGTCGGTGACGATCTCGGTGCCGGGCGGCGGGAGCCCCGGCAGCCCGGTGAAGATCATGTCCATGAACACCTGGCCGGACAGGAACACGTCCAGTCCAGGGCCGTCCCCGCCGGCGCGCAGCCGCTCCCCCGCCGGCCCGCGCTCGGCGCAGGGGTCGGCGAGGGACGGCTCGGGCGGCCGGCCCGTCGCGGTCTCCTGAGTCACGAGGCCCCCCGTGGCGAGGCGCGGGCAGGATCCCCCGGACCCTAGCCCCCGCCTCGGACGTTCTTACCTTGGAACGTACAACCGGATGTCGTCCACCTGCGCCTTCCCCTCGTAGAAGTTCATGTGCGGGTCACCGATCATGAACCGGTCCGGGTACGCGGACCCGGCCGGCCAGGTGTCGCGGTCGACCAGGGTGCCGCCGGGCCCCTGCCACGTCCAGTCGGCGTTGTACCGGCCGTCGTACTCGTCCGGGCGCTGGTTGTAGTGCCAGATCGGCTCCCCGTCCTGGACGAACGCGCGCGTGTACCGGAAGGTGGCGCGGCCCACATGCGCGAAGACGCCCGACATCTCCATCGTGTACGCGCCGCCGCGGCGCTCGATCGCGAACGTGTAGGGCTCCCGCGGCAGGAGTCCGGGCTGGAGGTCGACGGTCGAGACGATCGCGCCGCCCTTCCGGAACCCGCACTCGCTCTCCATCAGGTACTCGGTGCCGGGCATCGCCGCGTACCGGCGGTCGTCGGTCATGAAGATCGCGTTCACGCCGTTGCCGGTCCCGGCCTGGTACGGCTCGTACTCGCCGGTCGCCGGATTGCAGTAGAGCAGGCCCTTGCCGGTGTACTTGTAGCGGTTGTAGCCGTCCATGGCGACCTTTCGGTGGCCGTGGACGAAGACGTTGTTGTGCGGGGCGACCTGCCGGTAGTCCATGATCGACATGTAGTAGAAGCCGTTGGAGTCGGTGCGGACGTCGGCCCACTCGCATTCCGGCCGGGAGAAGTCGCCGCCCGACGCCCACGGGAAGTTGGTCTTGCAGCCCGCGGGCGAGTAGCCGTTGATCCGCCCGTCCGGGTAGTCCCACAGGCCATTGCGCTGCCCGCCGAAGTCGAGGCCGCGCAGCGTCATCTCCACGCGGTACTCGGCGGGCAGGTCGCGGGTGGAGCGGATGACGACGCCCGCCTGGTGGGCGGGCTCGTCAATGCGCGCGACGCCCTTGCCGGACGTGAGCGCCGGCGGCGCGTCCGGGCGCCCGTCGCCGTCGGCGTCCCGCGCCGCCAGCTCGGCGGTGAGCCAGCCGCGCTGCCCGAACGTGAACGACTTCCGGTAGGTCTTCATCTTCGCGAGCTGGGTGCGGAACGCCGGGCCGCCCATGGTGTCGAAGTAGGCGCCGTCGTTGTCGTACATGTCGACGTTGTACGGGCTGGACGGGCCGTCGCCGTCCGGCCTCCAGGCCACCTTCCCGCTGTCCAGGTGCCGGTTGAACGGCTCGGCGGCGACGAGCCGCCACCCCGCGCGGGCGCCGGGCGGGCCGGTGCCGGGGCCATCGGCGCCATGGGCCGGGACCGTGCAGAGGGTCGCGGGCAGGACCAGGGGCAGCGCCAGAGCCAGGGCGCCGCGGGCGAGATTCCTCATGGCGCGACCGTAGGCGGGGCCGCCGGGCGGGGACCACGGCAAACATCGCCAAAGTGGTATTGACCAGTCAGCGTAATCGGACATACGGTGTGCAACCACAGGAACAACCCCCTGGGAGGTGAACGGCGTGCCATCCGCCGGTGAGTCGCGGTCCGGGAGCACGAAACGGCAGGCGGTGCGCCGCGAGCTCATCGCCATGCTGGACGGCCTGGACGCGGGGGACGTCCTGCCGTCCGAGCGCCGGCTCGCCGAGGACCTCGGCGTCTCCCGGCCCACGCTGCGGCAGGCCATCGACGGCCTCGTCACCGAGGGCCTGCTGGAGCGGCGGCACGGCAGCGGCACCTACGTGGCCGAACCCCGGATCGCGGTGTCGCTGACGATGACGTCGTTCACCGAGGACATGATCAGGCGGGGCATGAAGCCGGGCGGCCGGGTCCTGTCGTTCCGCACCGAGACCGCGGGGGCGCGGATCGGCAGGCGGCTCGCCCTCCCGCCCGAGGAAGAGGTATTTACCATTCGGCGGCTCCGGCTGGCCGACGAGACCAGCATGGCCATCGAGACCCTCTACCTGCCGCGGGCGCTGCTGCCGGGCCTGCGGCGGCACGACCTGGAGGGGCGGTCGTTCTACGACCTGCTCCGCGGCAGCGGCATCGCGATCGCCTCGGGCACCGAGACGATCGAGCCGACCGTCACCACCGCCGACGAGGCCGCCGAACTGGGGGTGCCGGTGCACACGCCGGCGTTCCTGTTCGAGCGGGTCACCAGGGACGCCGGCGGGCGGCCCCTCGAATACGTCAGATCCGTCTACCGCGGCGACCGCTACCGGCTGGAGCTGGACCTCCGGCCGCCGGCGCACTGACCGTCCACCACCCCCCGGGAAGTGAGGCGACTTCACATGGACGTCATCAAGGACATCCTCACCTTCCTGGCCGACAACGTGTTCGGCCAGGTCCCCATCCTCATCGGGCTCATCACCCTGATCGGCCTGATCCTGCAGCGCAAGCGCTTCGAGGACGTCTTCGCGGGCGCGCTGCGCGCCACCATCGGCGTCGTCATCCTGTTCATCGGCGTGGAGGTGTTCACCGGCGGGCTGACCAGCTTCCAGACCGTCCTCGCCAGCGCGATGGACACCACCCCGCCGAGGGCCGACAACACCCTCGCCGACTTCCTCACCCAGCAGGGCGGCACGGTCGCGCTCGTCATCACGGTCGCGTTCCTCGTGCACGTGCTGGTCGTCCGGCTGTTCCCGGCGGCCCGCTACCTGTACCTGACCGGGCACCTGATGTTCTGGGTCAGCACGGTGACGGTCGCGTCGCTGGTGACGATCGCGCCGGACGCCGGCCAGCTCACGCTGGTGCTGTGCGGGGCCGGGTTCGTCGCCGCCTACTGGACGCTCCAGCCGCTGTGGATGCGCCCGCTGATGCGCCGCGTCATGCCGGACGACCGGTTCGGCTTCGCGCACACCAGCTCGCTCGCCTGCCTGATCACCGGCTACGCCGCGCGGCCGCTCGGCAGCCGGGACAAGCACGACACCGAGAAGCTGAAGCTGCCCCGGCAGCTGTCGTTCTTCAAGGACGTCAACGTCAGCACCGCGCTGATCATCACCGTGATCATGCTGGTGGGCGTCGCGCTCGCCGACGACGGCGTGGTGACCAAGGCCGCGGCCGAGATGGACGAGAAGCTGTCCCCGTGGGTGTGGGCGGTCCTGGTCGGCCTCCGGTTCGCGGGCGGCATCGCGATCCTGCTGTTCGGCGTGCGGATGTTCCTCGGCGAGATCGTCCCGGCGTTCAAGGGGTTCAGCGACCGGGTGATCCCGGGGACCCGCCCCGCGCTGGACGCGCCGACCGTGTTCCCCGTCGCGCCGACCGCCGTCATGGTCGGGTTCGTCAGCTCCACGGCGGTGTTCCTGGTCTGCCTCGGGGTGTTCGCCGGGATCGGCTGGTTCACCCTCGCCCCGCCAATGATCATGCTGTTCTTCGTGGGCGGCGCCGCCGCGCTGTTCGGCAACGTGGTGGCGGGCTGGCGCGGCGCCGTCCTCGGCGGCGTGATCACCGGCCTGATCCTCGCGGTGGGGCAGGCCGTCACCTGGGACCTGTACGAGAAGACCGCGCCCGAACTGGCCACCCTCGCCGACCCCGACTGGTATGCGATCGCGTGGCTGCTGAAGGCCGTGGACCCGGTCGCCGGCGGCAACGCGGTCTGGCTCGTGCCCGGCGTCGCGCTCGCCGCGATGGTCGCGTCCCTGCTGCTGCTCGGCCGTGCCGAGAAGCGCCGGGCGGCCGCGGCGAACGGGGACGCCGGCGGGGACGCCGCGCCCGAGGGCACGGCCCCCGCGAAGGCCTGACCGAACCGACGAAGGGACAAGAACCGAGATGGCACTGGACCGGCAACTGGAGATCCTCGCGGTCTGCGGGGTCGGCATGGGCTCCAGCCTGATGCTGAAGATGACCGCCGAGGACGCCCTGCGCTCGCTCGGCGTCGAGGCGCGCGTCGAGAACACCGACGTGTCCACGGCGCGCGGGATGTCGCCCGACGTGGTGATCGGCCAGGGCATGCACACCAGCGAGATCGCCGACCTCGCGCCCGTCGTGATCACGATCAGCGACTTCCTCGACAAGGAGGGCCTGGAAGCGCAGCTCAGGGAGCGCTTCACCGAGCAGGGATGGCTGTCATGACGTCCCGTGCCGAGGAGGCGACACCCCGGCAACCGCCCGTGGTCATCACCGCGACCGACCGGGTGTCCGCCGGCGACTGGCGGGAGGCCGTCCGGGCGGCGGCCTCCGCGCTGGTCGACGCGGGCGCGGCGGGCGCGGGCTACCCGGACGCGTGCGTCCGGGTGGTCGAGGAGAACGGCCCGTACATCGTGCTGACCAAGGGCCTGGCGCTCGTCCACGCGCGGCCCGAGGAGGGCGGGCTGGCGGTCGGCGTCGGCGCGACCCGGCTGGCGGCGCCGGTCGAGTTCGGCCATCCCGACAACGACCCCGTCGACCTGCTGCTCGCGTTCTGCACGCCCGGACCGGACGCGCACGTCGGCGTCCTGTCCGCGCTGGCGCGGGCGCTGTCGGGCGGCCTCGCCGACCGGCTCCGCGCCGCGTCCGGCCGGGACGACCTGGCCCGAGTCCTGAAGGAGGCCGTGCCCGATGCCTGATGCCGCCCGGACGCAGCTCCCCGGCCGGGTGCGGGCCCTGCTGGACGACCTCGACGCGGCCTCGGGCGGGGCGATCGACGCCGCCGCCGAACTGGTCCTGGAGTCGGTCGAGGCCGGCGGGATCGTGCACGTCGCCGGGGCGGGGCACTCCCTGGCGATGGTGTGCGAGACGTTCTACCGGGCCGGCGGGCTCGCCGCCGTCCGCCCGATCTGGGACCCCCGCGTCGTCCCGCTCGGCGACGCGGTGCGCAGCACCCGCGCCGAGCGGGAGGCGGGGGCGGGCCGCGCCGTGGTCGAGGCGGCGGCGCCGGCCCCGCCGGACGTGGCGGTGGTGTTCTCCACCAGCGGCCGCAACCCCTACCCCGTCGAGGTCGCGGCGGCGTGCCGGGCGCGGGGGGTGCCGGTCGTCGCGGTGACGTCGGCGCGGGCCGCGCGGGGCGCGCCGGCGCGGGCGGAGACGACCCTGGCCGACCACGCCGCGATCGTGCTGGACACCTGCGTCCCGCCCGGCGACGTGCTGCATCCGGCGGCGGCGCCGCGCACCGCGGCCGCCTCCACGATCCTCGCCGCGTACGCGTGGTCGCGGGTGCTGGCCGCGCTGGACGACCTCGCGGCGGCGCGCGGCGCGGAGGTGCCCCGCTGGACGAGCGCGAACGTCCCCGGCGGCGACGAGGTGAACGCCGCGCTGCTCGCGCGGTACCGGCGGCGCGTCCCCGAGCTGACCGGGGATGACCAGCCCTGAACCCGGGCTCTTCCTGCGGCGTTTCGCATATGGCCCGGCTCGCCCCCTATGACATGATGCGTGGCTACCATCGGACAGAACGAGGAGCGAGATGACGACACGACCGACCGGGGACGACCTTCTTGCGCTGTTCACGCGCGCGGACCTCGGCGGCGACCAGAGGCTCGACCTGATGGAGTTCACGCTCGTCCTGGACGAGCTCGGGCTCGCCTGGACGCGGGCCGAGACGCAGGACAGGTTCGAACGGGCGGACGGCAACCTCGACGGGTTCATCTCCTACGAGGAGTTCCGCGCGATCATGGAGTCCCAGGGCTGGGCCGAGGGCCCGCTGCCCGGCGCCCGCGCCTGACCGGGCCGCCGGACGCACGGGCCCGCCGGCGCGTCCGGCGGGCCCGCTTCCGTTGTGAGCGTCAGACCCGGCGGCCGCGCAGCTCCCGGTACCGGCGGACGAGCGCGGCCGTGGACGAATCGGGCGCCCGCGCCGGCGGCTCGTCCGAGGTGAGCGCGGGCGCGAGGTCCATCGCCATGACCTTGCCGAGCTCGACGCCCCACTGGTCGAAGGAGTCGATGCCCCAGATCGTCCCCTCGACGAACACGATGTGCTCGTAGAGCGCGACGAGCGACCCGAGGGTCTTCGGAGTGAGCCTCGGCACCAGGATCGTGCTGGTCGGCCGGTTGCCCGGCATGACCTTGTGCGGGACGACCGCGGCGGGCGTCCCCTCGGCGGCGATCTCCTCCGCGGTCTTGCCGAACGCGAGCGCCGACGTCTGCGCGAGCAGGTTCGCGGTCAGCAGGTCGTGCATGCCCGCGGGCCCGTCGACGGCGGGGTCGGCGAACGGCTCGGCAAAGCCGATGAAGTCGGCGGGGACGAGCCGGGTGCCCTGGTGCAGCAGCTGGTAGAAGGCGTGCTGGCCGCCCGTGCCGGGCTCGCCCCAGAAGATCGCGCCGGTCTGCGCGACGACGGGCGCCCCGTCGGCCCGCACCGACTTGCCGTTGGACTCCATCGTGAGCTGCTGGAGGTAGGCGGGGAAGCGGGCGAGCCGCTGGCTGTAGGGCAGCACGGCGCGGGTCTGCGCGCCGAAGAAGTCGGTGTACCAGACGCCGAGCAGCCCCATGACCACCGGCATGTTCGCCTCGAACGGCGCGGCGCGGAAGTGCTCGTCGATCTCCCGGAACCCGGCGAGCATCTCGCGGAACGCCTCGCCGCCGATCGCGATCATCAGGGACAGGCCGATGGCGCCGTCGAAGGAGTACCGCCCGCCGACCCAGTCCCAGAAGCCGAACATGTTGGCGGTGTCGATGCCGAAGTCGGCCACCCGGTCGGCGTTGGTGGAGACGGCGACGAAGTGCCGCGAGACGGCCTTGCCGTCGCCGAGCCGCTCGGTCAGCCACTGCCGCGCGACCTTGGCGTTGGTGAGCGTCTCCAGCGTCCCGAACGTCTTGGAGGCGATGACGAAGAGGGTCTGCTCGGGATCGAGGTCCGCGAGCTTCCCGAGGATGTCGGCGGGGTCGATGTTGGAGACGAACCGGCAGGAGATCCCCGCGTCGGCGAAGTCGCGCAGGGCCTCGTAGGCCATCGCGGGGCCGAGGTCGGACCCGCCGATGCCGATGTTGACGACGGTCGTGATGCGCTTGCCGGTGAAGCCCGTCCACTCGCCCGAGCGGACGCGCCCGGCGAAGTCGGCCATCTTGTCCAGGACGGCGTGCACGTCGCCGGCGACGTCCTGCCCGTCCACGGTGAGGGGCTCGCCGGGCGGGAGCCGCAGCGCCGTGTGCAGGACGGCGCGGTCCTCGCTGACGTTGATGTGCTCCCCGGTGAACATCGCCTCGATCCTGGCGCGCAGCCCGGCCCGTTCGGCGAGCGCCACGAGCAGCGCCAGCGTCTCGCCCGTGGCGCGGTGCTTGGAGTAGTCCAGGTGGAGGTCCCCCGCGGTCACCGTCATGCGGCCGGCGCGCCCCGGATCGTCCGCGAACAGGTCGCGCAGGTGCCGGCCGGCGAGCGCGGCGTGGTGCTCGGCGAGCGCGGACCACTCCGGCGACTCGGTGATATCTGCCATTGCCTCTCTCATCTCCTCGCGGGGCGGGCGCGCACTCCCCCGGCACCGTCCCCACGGCGATCATAGGTCGACCGCGCGTGACCGTATCAGGGTCGTCCCCCGCCGCGCAGGCGGCCGCCCCGGATGGCGGCGCCCGCCCCGCCGCCGAGTAGGGTCGCCGCCACGGCGCGGCCCCCTCCCGGGCCGGCCGCGGGACGAGGAGCACGATGAGCGACGGCATCACGCGGATGTTCGACCTGACCCCGCTCGGCGAGGACTCCTTCCTCGCGACCTCGCCGTCGGTCGGGCGGCCGAGGCTGTTCGGCGGGCAGGTCGCCGGGCAGAGCCTGCGCGCCGCGTGCCTGACCGCCGGCGGGCGCCCGCCGCACTCGCTGCACGCCTACTTCATCCGCCCGGGGACGCCGGACGAGCCGCTGGCCTTCGACGTGGCCCGCACCCGCGACGGCCGCTCGTTCTCGACCCGGCACGTCACCGCGAGCCAGGGCGGCAAGCCGATCCTGGAGCTGATCGCCTCCTTCCACGCCCCGGAGGACGGCTTCGACTGGCAGGTGGACCCGCCGGCGGGCGTGCCGGGCCCGGCGGGGCTGGCCGGGCCGGTGCTCCCGTCGTTCTTCAAGCACCCGGTCGGCTTCGACATCCGGGTGGTGAACCCGCCCGGCGGCGACGAGTTCCCGATGACCCACCCGTTCTGGATCCGGGCGTCGGAACCGGTCGGCGACGACCCGGCCCTGCACGCGTGCCTGACCACCTATCTGTCGGACATGGCGGTCGTCAGCAGCGCCCGCGCGCCCGGATCGCCGAGGCGCCTCGCCACCGCCGTCACGCTGGACCACGCCATGTGGTTCCACCGCCCGCCGCGCGTCGACCAGTGGCTGCTGTACTCGGTGGACCCGGTCACCAACCACGGCGCCCGCGGCCTGGCCCGCGGGACGCTCCACACGGCGGACGGCACCCTGCTGGCGTCGGTGGCCCAGGAGGCCCTCCTGCGCCCCGAGTCCTGACCGGGCGTCAGGCGTCGGCGGTGGCGAGCGCCGGGGCGGGCCGGGCCGCGCCGGCGGCGCGGCCGCGGCGGACGCGGGCCAGGCCGTAGGCGGCGGCCAGCGCCGCGGCGAGGCTGGCGGCGCCGGCGAGGACCAGCGCGCCGCGCGGCCCGAGGGTGTCGCAGAGCGCGCCGAGAGCGGGCCCGCCGAACGCGCCGGACGCGGCGCCGACCATGCCCTGCGCGGCGATGACGCGGCCGCGCAGGTGCCCGGGGCTGTCCAGCTGGACGCGGGTGGCGACGGTGGTGTCGAACACGACCGCGCAGGCCGCGATCGGCAGCATCGCGGCGCCGAACAGCAGCAGGCCGGGGGCGGCGCCGCTGAGCATCTGCCCGGCGCCGCACAGCGACGCGGTGATCAGCAGGAGGCGGAGCGGGAGGCGCACCCGGGACGCGGCGAAGGCGCCGCCGAGCACGGTGCCCACGGCGAAGGCGACCGACAGCGCGCCGTAGCCGCCGGCCCCGGCCTGCAGCGGCCCCTGCGCCATCGCGGCCATGGTGACCTGGTAGTTGCGGCCGAGGCTGCCGAGCACGAACGCCAGCCCGAACATGATCAGGAGGCGCGGCGAGCCGAGGACGTAGCGGAAGCCCGCCGCGATGCCGCGCTCCCCCGGCTCGGCGGAGGGCAGCGTGTGGAACTCCTTCCCGCGCATGAGGGCGATGGCCGCGAGGACGCCGAGGAAGCTCGCGGAGTTGACCGCGAACGCGCCGGGGACCCCGGCGAGGGGGATCACAATCCCGGCGAGGCTCATCCCGAGGATGCGGCCGCCGGAGCTGAGCAGCGAGCCGAGCGCGAGCCCGTTCGACAGGTCCTCGGGCCCGACGACCTCCGCGCCGAACCTGCCGAGCGCGGGCGACGTCAGGGCGGTGGTGAGGCCGGAGACCAGCATGATGGCGTACAGGCCGCCGGTCCCGGCCGGGTCGCCCGCCGCGATGACGGCGAGGACGCCGGACAGCAGCGCCTGGACGGCCTGGCCCGCCGCCACGACGTACCGGGCGGGCAGCCGGTCGGCGATCACCCCGCCCCACGGCCCGAGCAGCATCGTCGGCAGGGCCTGCAGCACGAGGCCGAGCCCGACGCTCGTCGCCGAGCCGGTGATCGACAGGAGCAGCCAGTTCAGCGCGAGGACCTGCATCCACGTCCCGGTGATCGAGACGACGTCCGCCGTGGCCCACAGCCGGTAGTTGTGATGGCGCAGCGAACGCAGCATCACCGGAATCGCCAAGGTCCCCTCTCCCCCCAAGGTCGCACCAAAGGGGTTTGAACGCCGGGTCGATCAGGAGCGTTCCACACCAAGGCGGGTTGCGAGATTCATCACGTTTGCCCAGGTAGGCGGCAGGATGGGCGGCGACGCGCCGGAACCCCCGCGGCGCCGGGGCTAGGCTCGCCCTCGGCCGCCACGAGGCGGGATGATCACGATCGGGGTGGGACCGGGTGGGCGAGCGGGCGTTCTGGGTGGGCACGTACACCGGCGGGGCCGGGGACGGCGCCGGGATCTACCGCGTGACGCGGCGCGCCGGCGGCACCCTCGACGCGCCGGCGCTCGCGGCCGGGGCGGTGAGCCCGTCCTACCTGGCGGTGCACCCCGGCAAGGACGTCCTCTACGCGGTGCGCGAGGAGGACGAGGGCGGGGTCGCGGCCTACCGGGTGGCCGGTACCGGGTTGCGGGAGATCGGGCGGCGGGCCGCCGGGGCGCTCCCGTGCCATCTGTCGGTGACGGCGGACGGTGCGCACCTGGTCGTCGCCGACTACGGGTCCGGGACGGTCCGCGCGTACCCCCTCGACGCAGAGGGCGGGTTCGCCGGTGACGCCGACGTCGCCGAGGGGCACGGCGGGGGGCCGCACGCCGGCCGGCAGGAGGGCCCGCACGCCCACATGACCGCGCACGCCCCGGACGGGACCGTGCTGACCACCGACCTAGGGGCCGACCTCGTCCGCTCCTTCCGGATCGACGGCGGCGCCCTGCGCCTCACCGGGGAGACGCCGCTGCCGGCCGGGTACGGCCCGCGCCACCTGGTGGTCCACCCGGGCGGGTACGTGCACGTTCTGACCGAACTGGCCGCGGCGGTGCTCGTCCTGCGCCCGGTGGACGGGTACGCGGCGCTGGAGGTGGCGGCGGAGTCGCCCGCGACGGCCGGGCCCGCGGGTGACCCCGCCCAGGGCGCCGCGATCAAGCTCGGGGACGGCGGCCGGTTTGTCTACACCTCGATGCGCGGCACCGACGTGGTGACGGCCCACCGGGTGCGGGACGGCGGCGCGGCGCTCACCCCGGTCGCCGACGTCCCGTCGGGCGGGCACTGGCCGCGCGACCTGCACGTGGACGGCGACTGGATGCACGTCGCGAACGAGCGGAGCGGCACGATCACGACGTTCCGCATCGGCGGGAACGGCGTTCCGGAACCGGCGGGCGCGGCCCTGAGCGTCCCGTCGCCGGTGTGCGTCGTCCCGGCCTGACCGGCGTTTCCCGCGGGGGCTCACGGGCACGTCCCGGTCACAGGGCCGGACACTCAGGGAGCATCCCGACATGACGACGATCGCCACGACCAACCCCGCGACGGGCGAGGTCGAGAAGACCTTCGACGCGCTGACCGACGAGGAGGCCGACCGGCGCATCGCGCGGGCGGCGGAGACCTTCGCGTCCTACCGGCACAGCGGGCTGGAGCGGCGCGCGGAGTGGATGAACGCGGCGGCCGGCATCCTCGACCGCGAGGCCGAGCAGATCGGCGCCATGCTCACCACCGAGATGGGCAAGACGCTGAAGGCCGCCGGGGCCGAGGCGCGCAAGTGCGCGGCGGCGTGCCGGTTCTACGCCCGGCACGCGGCGGAGTTCCTCGCCGACCGGCGTCCGGCCGAGCCGGGCGACGTGGGGGCGTCCGACGCCTACGTCCGCTACGAGCCGCTCGGGCCGGTGCTGGCGGTCATGCCGTGGAACTTCCCGCTCTGGCAGGTGATCAGGTTCGCGGCGCCGGGGCTGATGGCGGGGAACGTGGGGCTGCTGAAGCACTCCTCGAACGTCCCGCAGACGGCGCTGTTCCTGGAGGACCTGTTCCGCCGCGCCGGATTCCCCGAGGGCGCGTTCCAGACGCTGCTGATCGGCTCGGCGAAGGTGGAGCGGGTGCTGCGCGACCCGCGGGTGAAGGCCGCGACGCTGACCGGCAGCGAGCCCGCCGGGCGGTCGGTCGCGTCGATCGCCGGGGACGAGATCAAGCCGACGGTGCTGGAGCTCGGCGGCAGCGACCCGTTCGTGGTGATGCCGTCCGCCGACATCGAGGCGGCGGCGCGGACGGCGGCGGAGTCGCGCTGCCTCAACAACGGGCAGAGCTGCATCTCGGCCAAGCGGTTCATCGTGGACATCGGCTGCGCCGACGAGTTCGAGCGGCTGTTCGTCGCGGCCATGCGCGCGCAGAGGGTCGGCGACCCGATGGACGACTCGACCGACGTCGGCCCCCTCGCCAGCGAGCAGGGCCGCGCCGACGTCGAGGAACTGGTCGCGGACGCGGTGGGCAAGGGCGCGGCGGTGCTGTGCGGCGGGCGGCGCCCGGACGGGCCGGGCTGGTTCTACCCGCCGACCGTGGTCTCGGGGGTGACGCCGGAGATGCGCATGTACCACGAGGAGGTGTTCGGGCCCGTCGCGTCGCTGTTCCGGGTGCGCGGGGTGTCGGAGGCGGTCGAGGTCGCGAACGCCACGGGCTTCGGGCTGGGTTCCAACGCCTGGACGCGGGACGAGACCGAGCGGGACCGGTTCGTCCGCGAACTGGACGCCGGGCAGGTCTTCGTCAACGGCAAGACGACGTCGTACCCGGAGCTGCCGTTCGGCGGGGTGAAGCGCTCCGGCTACGGCCGCGAGCTGTCGGCGGACGGCCTGCGCGCGTTCTGCAACGCCAAGACCGTCTGGGTCGGCTGACCCCGGTTCACAGCTCCCGCCTCACATCTGCCCGCCTCACAGCTCCACGTGCCGGCCGACGCCGGCCTCGCGGGCGCGCTCGACGATGACGGAGGCCGCGGCCGTGTCCTGCACGCCGATGCCGACGCTGTTGTAGAAGACGATGTCGCCGGGGTCGTCCCGGCCGGTGGCCAGGCCCGCGACGATGGGCCCGAGCGGCCGCACCTCCGCCGGGTTCAGGTGCCCGGCGCGGACGGCGGCCACGACGGGGCCGGCATGGTCGAGCGCGGTCGGCACGTCGTCCACGACGACGGCCGCGGCGCGGGTGAGGACCTCGTCGTCGACCTCCGTCCGGCCGGGGGCGAACGATCCGACGCTCAGCACCGTGCAGCCGGGGTCGAGCCACGCGCCGAGGACGACCGGTTCCGCGCTGGTGGTGGCGGTGACGACCATCTCCGCGCCCTCGACGGCCGCCCGGACCGACGCCGCCCGCTCGACCGGCGTCGCGAGCTCGTCCGCGAGCCCGGCGGCGACGGCGCAGGTGTCGGGGTGGCGGCAGGCGACGGCGACGCGGCCGAGGGGCCGGACCGCCGCCATCGCCCGGACGTGCGCGCGGCCCTGGACGCCGCAGCCGATCACCGCGAGGCGGGACGCGCCCGGCGCGGCGAGGTGGTCGGCGGCCACCGCGCTCGCCGCCGAGGTGCGCAGCGTCGTGACGGCCTCGCCCTCGATGATCGCGACGGGCCGCCCGTCGACGGGGTCCTGGACGGTCACGAGCGCGGCGACGGTCGGCAGCCCGCGCGCCGCGTTGCCCGGGTTGACGCTGCCGAACTTGGCGACCGCGCCGGTGCCGGGCAGGCGCGAGACGTAGCTGAACGCGACGTCGCCGTCCGGGCCGTCCAGCAGCACCCGCGGCGCGAGCCGCGCCTCCCGGCGGCCGAGCGCGCCGAACGCGGCCCGCTGCGAGGCGATCGCCGCCGGCAGGTCGAACACCGCGCGCACCTCGGCGCCGGACAGCAGCAGGACATCGGCCATGAAACGATCTTCGCGGCCCCGCCGCCGCGCTGTCGAGGGCCGGAGGGCAAGCGGTTCCTACCGATCACCACATGAGATCGCATGCTCAACCGTGCCTCGGGCGTCTGGCCACCAGCGTCAGGACGTCGTACTTGGCGACCGAGCCGCCCTCCTGGTTGGTGACGTCGGTGTCCCAGCGGACCTCGCCGTAGTCCGCGCCCTCGCGCGGGCTGATCTGCTTGGCGGTGAGGGTGACGGTCAGCTCGTCGCCCGGCTTGACCGGCGTGAGGAACCGCAGCCTCTCCAGCCCGTAGTTGGCGAGGACGGGGCCGGGGGACGGCTCGACGAACAGCCCGGCCGCGAACGACACGACGAGGTAGCCGTGTGCGACGCGGCCGCCGAAGAACGGGTTCGCCCGCGCGGCCTCCTCGTCGGTGTGGGCGTAGAAGGTGTCGCCGGTGAACTCGGCGAAGTGCTCGACGTCGTCCAGGGTGACCGTGCGGGGGCCGCCGACGGCGGTGTCGCCGACGCACAGGTCCTCCAGGTACTTGCGGAACGGGTGCTCGTCGGTGACGGTCCGGTCGGTGCCGGGCACCCAGCGCCCGGTGATCGAGGTGAGCATCGCGGGCCCGGCCTGGACGGCGGTGCGCCGCATGTGGTGCACGACCGCGCGGATCCCGCCCATCTCCTCGCCGCCGCCGGCGCGGCCCGGGCCGCCGTGGACGAGCGGCGGCAGCGGCGACCCGTGCCCGGTGGACTCCCCGGCGTCCTCGGCGTTCAGCACGAGCAGGCGCCCGTGCCAGGGCGCGGCGCCGAGGACGACGTCCCGGGCGAAGCCGGCGTCGCCGGTCACCACCGACCCGGCGAGGCTGCCGCGCCCCCGCGCGGCCAGTTCGACGGCCTCGTCCGCGCCCTCGTACGGGATCAGCGTGCTGACCGGGCCGAACGCCTCCACCTCGTGCGGCTCGGCGCGGGCGGCGTCGTCGGCGCGCAGCAGCACCGGCGACAGGAACGCGCCGCGCTCGGCGTCCGCGCCGACGACGTCGACGTGCCCGGGGTCGCCGAAGACCACCCGGCCGGCGTCCATGAGGGCCTTGAGCGAGCGCCGCACCTCCTCGCGCTGGTCGAGGGTGGCGAGGGCGCCCATCCGGACGTCCGGGTCCGCCGGGTTCCCGACGGTGACCCGCGCCAGCCGGTCGCGGACGGCCTCGGTCACCTCGTCCAGCAGCGCGGCGGGGACGAGCGCGCGGCGGATCGCGGTGCACTTCTGGCCCGCCTTCACCGTCATCTCCGTCACGAGCTGCTCGGCGTAGAGGTCGAACTCCCTGGTGCCGGGCACGGCGTCCGGGCCGAGGATGGAGCAGTTCAGCGAGTCGGCCTCGGCGTTGAACCGGACCGCGTTGCCGGTGATCGCCGGGTGGGTGCGCAGCAGCCGGGCCGTGGACGCCGACCCGGTGAACCCGACGACGTCCTGCTCGGTGAGGTGGTCCAGGAGGTCGCGCGGTTCGCCGCAGACCAGCTGCACGGTGCCCTCCGGCAGGAGGCCCGACTCGACGATCAGCTCCACCAGCCGGGCCGTCAGGTAGGCGGTCTGGCTCGCCGGCTTGATGAGGCTCGGCACCCCGGCGAGGAACGCGGGGGCGAGCTTCTCCAGCGGCCCCCACACCGGGAAGTTGAACGCGTTGATCTGCACCGCGACGCCGCGCGACGGGGTGCACAGGTGCTGCCCGACGAACGTCCCGCCCCTGCCGAGCGGCTCCACGTCCCCTTCGATCAGCACCCGGTCGTTCGGCAGCTCCCGTTTCCCCTTGCTCGCATAGCCGAGCAGGACGCCGATGCCGCCGTCCACGTCGAACCTGGCGTCGTTCAGCGTCGCGCCGGTCCGCGCCGACAGCGCGTACAGCTCGTCGCGGTGCTCCCGCAGGTGCGAGGCGAGCGCCTTCAGCAGCGCCGCCCGCTGGTGGAACGTGAGCTCCCGCAGCACCGGGCCGCCGACCGCCCGCCCGTACCGCAGCGCGGCCCCCATGTCGACGCCCGCCGACGAGATCCGGGCGACCTCCTCCCCCGTGACGGCGTCGTGCAGCGGCACGCCCTCCGCGTCGGGGGCACGCCATGAACCCGAGACATAACTGCGCAGCACGACCACCGGAACCTCCTCGTCCTTATCTCCTGATCCGTATCTCCTGAGTCTTCCTGCCACCTACGAGCGTCGTTCACGCCTGACAGAGATGACAGCCGCGACGGGTTCCGTTTGTGTACTCGTGAGCGATCTGGGGTGAATCAGAGGAACAATTCTTGTGGATCTGTTCCCCGATTCACTACGCTGCGCGCATGCTGCTCCGCACCCGGGCCCGCGCCGAACTGACCGCGCTGCGCGCCGCCGCCCGTGCCGGGATGATCGGCCCGATGCCGCCGCGGGCCCTGGCCGCGGCGGCGCGGGCGATGCGCGCCTACGGCCCGCTCGGCGCCGCCACGGCCCTGCCCGCGCACCGCTTCCCCGACCGGACGGGCCTGGTCGACGACCGCGGCTCGCTCACGTTCGCCGAACTCGACCGGCGCTGCGACGCCCTCGCCCGCGCGCTCCTGGCCCGCGGCATCGGCGCCGGGAGCACGGTGGGCGTCCTGTGCCGCAACCACCGCGGCCTGCTGGAGGGCATGTCCGGGGCGGCGAAGACCGGCGCGTCCGTCCTGTTCCTCAACACCGACTTCGCGGCGCCCCAGCTCCGCGACGCCCTCGCACGCGAAGGCGTCACCGCGCTCCTGCACGACGACGAGTTCACCCCCCTCGTGGACGGCCTGGACCTGCCGCGCTTCACCGAGTCGGACATGGACGAGCTCATCGGCGCCGCCCGCGGCGCCCCGCCGCCCGCCCCGTCCCGGCACGGCTCGATGGTGATCCTCACCAGCGGCACGTCGGGGCGGCCGAGGGGCGCGCCGCGCGCGCAGCCCCGGTCCCTCGCGCTGCCGGGCGGGATCCTGTCGAAGGTGCCGTTGCGCGGCGGCGGGGCGATGCTCGTCGGCCCGCCCCTGTTCCACGGCCTCGGCCTCACCGCGGCCCTGCTGGCGCTCGGCCTCGGGTCGACGCTCGTGCTGCGCCGCCGGTTCGACGCCGCGGGCGTGCTGGACGACCTGGACAAGCACCGCTGCACCTCGTTCATCGCCGTCCCGGTGATGCTGAGCCGCCTCCTGGCCGTGCCCGGCCTGGAGACCCGCGACCTGTCCCGGCTCACGGTGGTCATGACGGGCGGGGCGCGGCTGGACGCCGCGCTCGGCGGCCGCGCCCTCGCCGCGTTCGGGCCGTCCCTCTACAACTTCTACGGCTCGACCGAGGCGTCCTGCATCACGATCGCCACCCCGGCCGAGCTGGCCGCCGCGCCCGGCTGCGTCGGCCGCCCGCCCGCCGGCACCCGCATCGCGGTCCTCGGCGACGACGACCGCCCCGTCCCGCCGGGCGCCACCGGGCGGATCTTCGTCGACACCCCCGCCCGGTTCGGCGGCTACACCGGGGGCGGCGGCCGGGACGAGGTCGGCGGCCTCATGGCCGTCGGCGACCTCGGCCACCTCGACGGCGCGGGCCTGCTGCACATCGACGGCCGCGCCGACGACATGATCGTGTCCGGCGGCGAGAACGTCCACCCGGGCGAGGTCGAGGACCTGCTCGCCGCCCACCCCGGCATCGAGGAGGCCGCCGTCACCGGCGTCCCCGACGCGGAGTTCGGCCAGCGGCTGCGCGCCTACGTCGTGGCGCGCGGCCTCACCGAGGACGACGTGCGCAGGCATGTCGCGGCGAACCTCGCCCGCCACAAGGTCCCCCGCGACGTGGTCTTCCTCGACGCCCTCCCCCGCAACCCGGCCGGCAAGGTCCTCAAACGCGCCCTCCCCGCCGGGTGACCGGCGGGCCGGCGGGGACCGGGGCCGGTCCCGCCGCCGCACGCGGCTGAAATACTCGTGGCCATGACCTACGCGGCGGACAGTGAACGGTACGAGCGGATCCCCTACCGGCGGTGCGGGCGCAGCGGGCTGCGGCTGCCGGCGATCTCGCTGGGGCTGTGGCACAACTTCGGCGACGACCGGCCCGTCGACGTCCAGCGGGCGATCCTGCGGCGCGCCTTCGACCTCGGCGTTACGCACTTCGACCTGGCCAACAACTACGGGCCGCCGTACGGGTCCGCGGAGACCAACTTCGGCCGGATCATGCGGGAGGACCTCGCGCCGTACCGGGACGAGCTGATCGTCTCGACCAAGGCCGGGTACGACATGTGGCCCGGCCCCTACGGCGAGTGGGGGTCGCGCAAGTACCTGCTCGCCAGCCTTGACCAGTCGCTGCGCCGGACGGGCCTCGACTACGTCGACATCTTCTACAGCCACCGGTTCGACCCGGAGACGCCGCTGGAGGAGACGATGGGGGCGCTGGACCGGGCCGTCCGGTCCGGGAAGGCCCTGTACGCGGGGATCTCGTCGTACTCCCCCGAGCGGACGGCCGAGGCCGCCGCGATCCTGCGGGAGATGGGCACCCCGCTGCTGATCCACCAGCCGTCCTACTCGATGCTCAACCGCTGGATCGAGGGCGGGCTGCTCGACACGCTCGGCCGCGAGGGCGCCGGCTGCATCGCGTTCTCGCCGCTCGCGCAGGGGATGCTGACCGACAAGTACCTCGACGGGGTCCCCGAGGGGTCGCGGGCCAGCAAGGGCACCTCGTTCTCCTCCAGCCTGCTGAGCGAGGAGAACCTGCGGCACGTCCGGACGCTGAACGAGCTCGCCCGGGGGCGCGGGCAGTCCCTGGCGCAGATGGCGCTGGCGTGGTCGCTGCGGGACGGGCGGGTCACCTCCGCGCTCATCGGCGCGAGCAGCGTCCGGCAGCTGGAGGAGAACCTCGCGGCCCTGGACCGGCTCGACTTCACCGCGGACGAGCTGGCCGAGATCGACCGGAACGCCGTGGAGGCGGGCATCAACATCTGGGCGTCCTCCAGCGCGCACTGATCACGTGTGCATCGACGGGGCGCGACCGGGCACGAGCAGCGCATGGAAGAGATGACGCTGCGGAGCTCCGCGTTCAACGACCACACCCTGATCCCGTCGGAGTACTCGCACGACAGCGGGGACGTCTCGCCCCCGCTGGAGTGGTCGCCGGCCCCCGAGGAGGTGGTCGAGCTCGCGCTTGCCTGCGAGGACCCGGACGCGCCGACGGGCACGTTCGCGCACTGGCTGCTCGCCGGGATCGACCCGGCGACCACCGGCCTGGACGCCGGGGAGCGGCCCACCGGGGCGGCCGCCGGCCGCAACGACTTCGGCACCGGCGGGTACGGCGGGCCGAAGCCGCCGGCCGGCGACGGCCCGCACCGGTACTTCTTCCGGCTCTACGGGCTGTCGGAGCCGTCCGGGCTGCGGGACGGCTTCACCGCGGAGGACCTGCGGGACGCCCTCCAGGAGCGGATCGCCGCGTCCGGGACCCTCGTCGGCACGTTCGCGCGGTGATCCCGTGGGCTCCCACGAGCGGCGCGACCCCGACTCCGGGGACCGCGACCCCCGGGACCGCGACCGGCTCGACCCCGAGGGCCGCGGTCCCGAACCGTACGGCCCGGACTTCCACGGGCCGGGCTCGCGCGGGCCCTACCCGCACGAGCAGCCGCGCGGCAGCGAGCCGCTGAACGCCCGCAGCCCGCTGCGGCTGCGGGCGATCCTGTCCGGGGCGGCGCTGGTGATCGCCGTCGCCGCAGCGATCGTGTTCGCGATCGGGGCGCAGGGCGACGGGTCGTGGGCGGCGGCCGGCATCTGCGCGGCCGTCGCCGTCATCGCCGCGCTCGACCTCGTCGTGATCGCGCGGCGCGCCCGCTCCTGAGCCGCCCGGTCAAGAGCCGCCCGCTCCCGGGCGGCCCGCGTCAGTGCCGGTGGTCGAGGGCGGCCTCCTGCGGATGCGCCAGCAGCCGGGCGATCCGCTCGCGGCTCTCGGCGTCGGTGGGCGTGTAGGTGACCAGCCGGGCGCCCGGCGTCCCGGTGACGTCCAGGTGCAGGGTCCGGGTGCGGATCTCCCCGGCGGTGGGATGCCGGAAGATCTTGTTGCTCGATGCCGACACCGCGACGTCGTGCGACGCCCACAGCCGCGCGAACTCCGGGCTCACCGCCTGCAGCCGCCGGACGAGGTCCTTCCAGCCGGGCTCGTCCAGATGCCGGCTGTAGCGGTGCCGGAACGCCGCGACGAGGTTCGGCGCGGCGTCGGCGACGTTCGCGACCGGGTTGCAGCACGGCGGCAGCGTGAACGCCAGCCACATCGAGTTCCGCTCGCACGGCCGCGCGGTCTCCAGGACCGGGAAGATCGCCGCGTAGGCGGCGTTCCAGGCGAGGATGTCGCACCGGCCGTTGCCGACCGACGCGGGCAGGGGCACCAGCGCGTCCAGGACCGCCTGGACGTCCTCGGGCAGGCTGCCGGCCTCCTCCTCCACCGCGGCGTCGGGGACGTCGGCGAGCCGGTACAGGTGCTCGCGCTCGGCACCGTCCAGCCGCAGGGTGCGCGCCACCGCGTCCAGCACCTGCATGCTCGCGTTGATCGGGCGCCCCTGCTCCAGCCACGTGTACCAGGTCACGCCGACCCCGGCGAGCTGGGCGACCTCCTCGCGGCGCAGCCCCGGCGTGCGGCGCCGCAGCCCCGGCGCCATCCCCACGTCGTCCGGCGTGATGCGCTCGCGGCGGCTGCGCAGGAAGGCCGCCAGCTCGGTGCGGCGGCGCGGCCCCGTGCCGCCGCGCCCTGCGCCGCCGCGGGCCGGGGCCCGGCCGTCGACGGTCTCGGCACTGGTCATCGTCACGTCCCCCAGCCTGCCTCCGGTCGGCGGCGGCTTCCAGGTGCTGTCAGTACCAGGATCGGCAGGCTCCTGTTACGGGTACCGGCGCCGCCGCACGCTTGAACACATGACACAGACAACCGATCTGCGCGGGATTGTTCCCGAACGGGGGTCGCGGAACCGGTCCGGCGGGATGCTGCTCACCGTCCTGCTGCTCGGCCAGTTCATGGGCATCCTCGACGCGAGCATCGTCAACGTCGCGCTGCCGACCATGCGGGCCGACCTGCACGCCTCCGGCGCCGGGCTGCAGCTCGTCGTGGCCGGATACATCATCTCCTACGCCGTCCTGCTGATCACCGGGGCGCGGCTCGGCGCCCTCGCGGGCCACCGCCGCATGTTCCACCTCGGCCTCGCCGTGTTCACGGTGACGTCGCTGGCGTGCGGGCTGGCGCCGACCACCGGCACGCTGATCGCGTTCCGCTTCCTGCAGGGCGCCGGAGCCGCGCTGCTCGGCCCGCAGGTCATCTCCCTGATCCAGCGGAACTTCACCGGCGCGGCCCGGGCCCGGGCGCTGAGCCTGTCCTCGGCCGCGATCGCGGGCGGCATCGTGGTCGGGCAGGCCGCCGGGGGCGTGCTGGTCAGCGCCGGCCTGTTCGGCACCGGCTGGCGGACGGTCTTCCTGGTCAACGTCCCGATCGGGATCGCGCTGCTGCTCGCCGGGCCGCGCGTCCTGCCCCGCGAGGAGGGCCTGCCCGGCCTCCGCAACCTCCGCGCGCACCTGGACCCGCCGGGGCTGCTGGCCCTCGCCGCCGCGGTGCTGCTCTTCGTCGTCCCGCTGGTCATGGGGCACGAGCTGGGCTGGCCGGCGTGGGGCTGGGTGTCGCTCGCCGCGAGTGCCGCGTTCCTGGCCGTGTTCGTCGCGGTGGAGCGCCGCGCCGCCGCGGCGGGCGGCCGGCCGCTGATCTCCCCGCGGGTGCTGCGCGCCCCGCTGCTCGTGCCGGCCTGCGTCGCGCTCATGTTCGGGCCGGGCAGCTGGGCGGCGTTCCTGTTCACCACCACCCTGCACCTGCAGGGCGACCTGCGGATGTCGCCGCTGGAGTCGGGCATCGCCTTCGTGCCGTGCGTGGCGGCGTTCGCACTGCTCGGGCTGACCTGGCAGCGGCTGCCCGCCCGGCTGCACCGGCCCGCGATCCCGGCCGGGTTCGCGCTCGCGTCCGCCGGCTACCTGTGCGTCGGCCCGCTGGCCGGGGGCGGCGCGGGCTACGAGGCGCTGACCGCCGTGATCGGGCTCGGCCTCGGCGTGATGCCGATCATCATGACGGCCGCGCTGCAGCACGTCCCCGCCGAGGACGCCGCCGACGCGAGCGGGCTGATGCTGACGCTGATGCAGCTGGCGCAGGTGATCGGCATCGCCACCGCCGGCACGCTGTTCCTCGCCCTGGCCGAGTCGAGCGGCTCCACCCGGCACGCCGAGTACGGCACCGGCTGGGCGCTCGCCGCCGCGACCCTCGTCGGGGCACTGTGCGCGATGGCCGTCGCCCGCGACCGGGCCCGGACCTGACCGCCCGGCGCCCGGCCGGCCGCTAGTACCCGTCGAGGCGGCCAGGGCGCGCCTCGACG
>NZ_JBEYTW010000027.1:0-94914 GCF_040643275.1 Spirillospora sp. NPDC047418 | reverse complement strand
TGGTCCCACTGGCGACGCCGTCACCAGGCCCGATCCCAGGCCAGCCACTACCACCGACAAGCCACTCAAGCATGAAGATCGCGATCTACAACTGGAGTACTAACCCCTACCCGCCCTCCAGCGGGGTTGCCCGTGCGTTTACGCCGCCGCTACGAATGGCGTTTGTGTCTTCTGCTGCCGCGGCTCGGAGGTCACGGTCAGTTCGTAGTTCGCCGAGGTGCGGAAATCTCCGCTGCTTCCGCGGATGGCGACCTTGTGCGGCCCGGGTGTCAGCGGCGGGATCACGCCCCAGAGGCCGCATCCGTAGGCCCGGACCGTTCCCTCGTCGCTGGCCGGATTGCCGGCGACCCCGGTGATCGTGATGGGCACGGCCGGCCACCGCTTGAGGGCCGCCTCTTTTCCGTCCACGGTCAGGGTCCCGGTCGCGGTCTCCATGAAGTACGCGCAGAGCCCTTCGGAACCGCGCTGGTTGACGACCGGCGCGACGAGCGTGCGGCCCACCGGGACGTCGCAGCGACGCGTCACGGACCCGCCGAACGTCCCGGCCAGGAACCAGAGGTCGGACGGCTGATCGACCGCGCAGAACTCCCCCGTGGCGTCCTCGACGGGGTTGCGCCCCGACGGCGAGCCGGCGGCCCAGCTCCACCAGGCGGACTGCACGTCCGCGGGCTCCTGCGATCCG
This sequence comes from Spirillospora sp. NPDC047418, assembly GCF_040643275.1. Taxonomy (NCBI): domain Bacteria; kingdom Bacillati; phylum Actinomycetota; class Actinomycetes; order Streptosporangiales; family Thermomonosporaceae; genus Spirillospora; species Spirillospora sp. NPDC047418. The sequence goes on along the minus strand of NZ_JBEYTW010000027.1, from coordinate 94,232 downwards.
ACGGCGGCGCCTCCGCTCGGGGCAGGCGGCCCGCTCTCCGTCATGGCGTCGGCACCGGCGGAGGCGGCGGTATCGTCCGGCCTCTCCTCGGCACATCCGGCGACCAGCCCTAACACCACCAGCGAAACCACAATGCGGCTGCGAATCATCGCCGCAGATTAGCGCGAGCTTGATCAAGGCACGATCGAATATCCCGAGCCCGCTTTTACAGGCCGTAACGGGTGAGGACGTCGCGCTTGCGCAGCGTGAGGAATTTGCGGGTCATGCGGGCGGTGGTGAGCCAGGCGATGGCGTCGCCGTTCTTGGTACTGGCCAGCATCCTGTCGACCAGGTAGGGCGCGACGTCGTCGACGTGGTCGCAGAGGATGTTGAGGATCTTGCGCTGGTCCGCCACCTGCTCCGGTGCGGCGGCGGCCTCCCGGAGCCATCCCTCGGTGATGAGCATGCCGGGGCTGACCTGCCCGACCCGCACGCCGGTGCCGGCGACCTCCTTGACCAGCGCGCGGGTGAAGGAGTCCAGGCCGCGCTTGGTGGCCGAGTAGACGCCCATGCCGGGCCGGATGCGGCCATCGCTGCCGCCGCCGAGGACGTTGAAGACCTGGCCGCCGCCCTCGGCGCGCATGCCGCGGACCGCGACCTGGGCGCCGTACACGGTGCCGAGCATGTTCGTGGTGACCATCGCGCGGACCTCGTCGGCCGTGGTCTCGGCGATGGGACGAGTCGTGTGGGCGACACCGGCGTTGTTGATCCACAGGTCGACCCCGCCGAGCAATTCCACCGCGGCGTCCCACAGGCCCTCGACCTGCGCGATATCGGTGACGTCCGCGGTCTTCCCATGGACGGCGGCGTCCCCGGACGCGTCCTTGCGCAGCCGTTCTCCGGCCTCGTCCACCGCCTCCCGGTTACGGCCGGAGACGACCACGGAATGCCCGCGCCCGACCAGTTCACGCGCGAGCGCGAAACCGATTCCCCGCGTGCTGCCGGTGATGACCGCGTTGCGCATGCCTGCTCCAGGTGCGAGGGCCGGTCCAGGTGCCGCATACGCATTCCCGGAAACGGCGTCCGGACCTGATCATCGCAACGCGGGGATATGCGACGCACCTGTTCCGGCGCGGCGATCCGCGTCCTCTTACGGCCAAGCCCTCCCCCGGGCGTGCTCAGCTGCCGGACGCGCGGTCAGCGGGCGTCGCTGCGCGCCTGGCGGCGGGCACCCTTGGCGCGGGTGGCGGCGTGACGGCGGTTCAGGGCCGCGTCGGCGCTCGTCGGGCGGCGGCGGGCCGTGGTCTGGGCCGCCAGCGGCTCCGGTTCCGGGGCGCCGGGTCCTCGCGGCCGCCGGCGGGACGGGTTCGCGGCGGCGATGCGCCGGGCCTTCAACTCGGCCGCGGCGTGCCTCGCCGCCCTGGCCAGGTACCAGCTCACGCGGGCCAGAGCGTCCTCGAACACCTCGGCCTTCTGGGCGTTGCGCAGGTTCTTCGGACGGGCCTTGCCGCGTCCGCCGTGCTCCTCGACCCGCGAGCTCGCGGTGCGCCGGTAGAGCTTGCTGTACTTGTCGCGGGCCCGGCGGATCCGCGTGTGCAGGTCCGCGAGATCGTCCTCGTCCAGGCGGGTGAGTTCGGTCGTCGCCGTCTCCCGGACCAGGGCCTTCTCGTCCTCGTTCAGCGAGTTCAGCAGCGCCTTCATTGGGCCTCCCCGGCATTCGTCCCCCTTTGGAGGGTCGCATGCGCACTTTCAAGGACAGGGCACGAAATGTCCCAAAGACCGCAAGTTGCGGCGGCTTCGCCTTCAGTGGCGGGGCTCATGTGGCCGGGCGGGAGCGGGTGGTCCTCTCCTGGAGCCAGCCTGCTGCGAGGAGGACGGCGATCAGGGCTCCGCCCGTCAGGGCCGTGTAGCCCGGGCCCGTGGTCAGGGCGGCGGCCGCCCAGGCCGCGAAGGCGGCGACGCAGGTGAGCATGATCGGGAGGCGGCCCGTCCACGCGACCAGCAGGGAGGTCACGGCCAGCAGGACGCCCAGGACGGCGGCGAGGACCGTGGTGATCGAGCCGGGCCAGTCGGATGCCCCGGCGGCCAGGAGGCCGTGTACCAGGAAGATCGGCAGGCACGCGAGCCGCATCCACCAGGGGCCGAGCGGCGTCCGGCCCTCGTCGCCGGTCCCGGCGCGCTCGGCCAGCCGCCGGACGAGCAGTTCCGCCACGACGAACGCGGCCACCGTCACCGGGACCGCCCAGATGAGCGGCAGGACCGGGCCCTTGGAGTCGCCGGCGGCGGCCGCGATGATCGAGGACGGTCCGAAGGCGATGGCGGCCAGCAGCACCGCCACACCGAGGCAGCCCAGGCAGCCCCGGCCGGAGGCGGGCTTCCTCGGCCCCTTGTCGTGGTCGGTCATGGCGATGCCGCGGTCCTTTCGCCGTCTGCGGAACCGGTCAATCATCCACCACGGCGGGCGACACGGGGAGGCGTCCGGCAGGGATTGCGCTAGGCGGCCTTCTGCGGGGTGCCCGCGTTCGTGACGCGGCGGGCGAAGGCGCCTATCTCCTTGATGGCGACCAGGCCCTCGCGGGAGATGTCGGCGAAGACCTGGAAGACGTGGACCTGGCCCTCCCAGATCTGCAGGGTGCAGGGGACGCCGGCGGCGCCGAGGCGTTCGGCCATCAGTCCGGCGTCGGCGAGCAGGACCTCGATCGCGCCCGCCTGGATGAGGACGGGCGGCAGGCCGGCGAGGTCGGCGTGCACCGGTGAGAGCCACGGGTCGGTCGGCTCGGCGCCGGGGAAGCAGGTGCGCACCAGGTCCCGCAGGCGGTGCGCCGGGATGAAGGGGTCGAGGGCGGCGTTGGCGTGGGCGATCTTGGGGGCGAGGTCCAGGTCGGCGAAGGGCGACAGGGCGGCGATGCCGGCGGGGCGGGGCAGGCCGGCGCGGAGGGCGTGGAGCGGGGCCATGAACGACAGGTAGCCGCCCGCGGAGTCGCCGGCGATCACGATGTCGTCCGCGTCGTAGGTCCTGAGGAGCCAGCGGTAGGCGCCGACGCAGTCGTCGATGGAGGTCTGGATCGGGACGCGCGGCTGCATCCGGTAGGCGACCGACAGGACGGGCATGCCGGCGGCCTGCGAGATGCGGGCGATCATGCGGCGGTGGGTGCGCAGGCCGCAGGCGACGAAGCCGCCGCCGTGGAAGTAGAGGATCACCCGGCGGGAGCCGGTCGGGACGCCGGGGCCGCGCACCCATTCGGCGCCGCAGCCGAGGCCCGTCACCTTCGCGACCCTGGTGCCGCGCGGCGGCACGAGGAGGGCCGCGGCCAGGTCGATCAGCGGGACGAAGCGCAGCGTGAACGGGGTCCACGGGGCCCGCTCGACGAGCGGCCGGACGGCGCGGCGCATGAACCGCGCGGCCAGCCGCGCTCCCCGGCCGCATCCGGCGCGTTCCTCGATCAGCGGCGCGACCGTCATGTGCCATCCCTCCCGCGGTTGTCCGCGGGAGCCTACCAAGTAAGCGCTTGGGTGCCTACGGGTGCAGGGCCTCGTCGGGCGGGCCCGCGGTCACCCGGGTGAACCGGACGGTGAGGCCCGCGCGCTCCGGGGCGCAGCAGTAGGGCCCGGCCGCGGCCTCGACGCCGGGCGGGAACGGCGCCAGGCGGATCATCTGCCAGGGATCGCCGCCCGCGCGGGCCCGGACGGTGACGGCGTCGCCCGAGCGGCTCGCCCGGAGGGTCACCTCGCGGCCCCGCCACGGGACGGGAGCCGAGGACCAGTCGGAGACTCCGCCGGTCACCACCGCGCCCAGTTGGAGGGCGCCGTCGCAGTATTCGACGCCCGCCTTGATCCACGTCCTCTCGTCCAGGCGCACGAGGACGCCCGCCTGGTCGAACTGGTGGTCGTAGTCGGCGAGGAACGAGACCTCGATCCCGGCCTCGGGCCCGAAGGGCGACAGCAGGGCGTGGCCGCTGTCGCGGTCGTAGCCGTAGGACGTCGTCCGCCAGAAGTCGCCGCCCTTCACCGCGGTGACGAGGAGCGCGGAGCCGTCCTGCGCGAGGGCGGCGGGCGGGTTGAGCCATTCGCCGGTGATCACGCTGCGGAATCTACGGGAGGGGTGGGGTTAACTCCACCCCCGGGGATGGGCCTTCCCTCCAGTTTTCATGGAGTTGGGCCCAGTGCCCGCCGAAGTGTCGGACGCGAAGGTTGTGATTGGACGGGGAACACCGGCACGGGGAGAGGGGCACCATGGCGAGCACGGCGGCGGCACGGGGAGTGCTGGGGAGCAGAGCGCGGCCGCTGCTGATCGAGGCAGGCCTCCTGGTGGTCCTGTTCGCGTTCTACAAGTGGGGGCGGACGCTCGTCGAGCAGGGGCCCGGCCAGGCCATGTCGAACGCCGCGTGGCTGTGGGGGTTCGAGCAGCCGTGGCTGCCGAGCGAGGTCGCGTTCCAGCACTGGGCGCTCGGATGGGAGCACACCGCGTTCCTGGCGAACGTGTACTACGTCGGCGTCCATTTTCCGGGGACGGCGCTGCTGCTGATCTGGCTCTACGTGCGGCACCGGCAGTCCTACGCCAGGGTGCGGAACGAACTGGTGGTCCTGACGGCGGCCGGGCTGGCGGTGCACATGCTCTTCCCGCTGGCGCCGCCGCGGCTGGCCGGGATCGGCGCCGTCGACACCATGCTGACCGTGGGGCCGTCGGCGTACCCGGCGGCGGCGGACGGGATCGCGAACCAGTACGCGGCGATGCCGTCGCTGCACATCGGGTGGGCGGTCCTCGTGGCGGTCGCGGTGCTGCGGGTGTCGCGGAGCCGGTGGCGGTGGGCGGTCGCGCTGCACGCGCCGGTGACGGTGCTCGTGGTGGTCGTGACGGCCAACCACTACTGGACGGACGGGATCGTCGCCGCCGTGCTGCTGGCCGGCGCCATGGCGCTCGTCGCGGCGGCCGGGCGGCTGCGGCGCGGCCCCGGCGGCGCGGCCGTGCCCGAGGCCGTCGCGCCCACCGCGCTCCCCGCGCCCGGACGGTCCGGCGAGGCGGCGCGGGCCGCCCGGCCGGCGGCCGGCTCCCGCGCCGCGCACGGTGATCGCGAAGGCGCGCACCACCCGGACGCCGCGCACCACCCGGACGCCGCGGACCACCCGGACGCCGCGGACCGCGACGACGAACTCGTGCCCGCCTGAGCGGACCCGGTCCAGCTGTGACGCAGGTTACTCAACAACGTCACGCTGACCAGGGTAAACTACGCAGATGCCCATGCTCGTGGCACGCCGCCATGTCGACTACGGGCGCGTCACCAGCTGCGCCTGTTGCCGCGCGACGCACTGACGCCGCCGCCCCGCCCGGCGCCGTCCCGCGAGCCCCGGCGCGCACCCGCACCGCACCGCCTGCGGCGCGCGCCCCCGGCGCCCATCCGCTCGCACCCACCGCGTCCCGCACCGCCGTGATGGCGCCGGACCCGCACGAGCCAGTCCCCTTGCCCTCGTCCAGTCCAAGGAGAGCCATGAGTGAGCACGCCGACCCCGCCACGTCCGCCGAGGCCGGCTGGTCCTTCGAGACCAAGCAGGTGCACGCCGGCAGCGCGCCCGACCCCACCACCGGCGCGCGGGCGGTGCCGATCTACCAGACGACCTCGTTCGTCTTCCGCGACACCGAGCACGCCGCGAACCTGTTCTCGCTCGCCGAGAGCGGCAACATCTACACCCGCATCATGAACCCGACGCAGGACGCGTTCGAGAAGCGCATCGCCGCGCTGGAGGGCGGTGTCGGCGCGGTGGCGGTGGCCTCCGGGCAGGCCGCGGAGTCGATGGCGATCTGGAACCTGGCGCGCGCGGGCGACCACATCGTCTCCAGCTCCACCATCTACGGCGGCACCTACAACCTGTTCCGGCACACCCTGCCGAAGTTCGGCATCGAGGTGTCCTTCATCGAGGACGCCGACGACCTGGACGCCTGGCGCGCCGCGATCCGGCCGAACACCAAGGCGCTGTTCGCCGAGAGCATCGGCAACCCGCGCGGCAACGTCCTGGACATCCAGGGCGTCGCCGACGCCGCGCACGCGGCGGGCGTGCCGCTGATCGTGGACAACACGATCGCGACCCCGTACCTGGTGCGGCCGATCGAGCACGGCGCCGACATCGTGGTGCACTCGGCGACCAAGTTCATCGGCGGCCACGGCACCACGATCGCGGGCGTGGTCGTGGACGGCGGGACGTTCGACTTCGGCGCGCACCCCGATCGCTTCCCCGACTTCACCGAGCCCGACCCGAGCTACAACGGCCTCCAGTACTGGCCGGCGCTCGGCCCCGGCGCCTTCGGGATCAAGCTGCGCGTGCAGCTGCTGCGCGACCTCGGCCCGGCCCTCGCGCCGCACTCGGCGTTCCTGCTGCTGCAGGGCGTGGAGACGCTCAGCCTGCGGATGGAGCGGCAGTCGGCCAGTGCGCAGGAGCTGGCCGAGTGGCTGGAGCGGCACGAGGCGGTGTCGGCCGTCCACTACCCGGGGCTGGCGTCCAGCCCGTGGCACGCGGCCGCGCAGCGGTACATGCCGCAGGGCGCGGGCGCGGTGTTCACCTTCGAGCTGCGCGACGGCATCGAGGCGGGACGGCGGTTCGTGGAGGGCGTCGAGCTGTTCAGCCACCTGGCCAACATCGGGGACGTGCGCAGCCTGATCATCCACCCGGCGTCCACCACGCACAGCCAGCTCAACGAGGCCGAGCTGGCCGCCGCCGGCGTCTCCCCCGGCCTGGTGCGGCTGTGCATCGGCATCGAGAGCGTCACCGACCTCAAGGCCGATCTGGAGGCCGGCTTCCGCGCGGCGAAGGGCGCGTCCTGAGCACCGACGCCGAGACCGCACCGGTCTCCCTCCCGCCGGCCTCCGGAGCCTGGCGGGAGGGGGACCCGCCCGGACGACGGCAGTGGGCCACCCTGGACCGGCCGCTGCCGCTGGAGGCCGGCGGCACGCTGCCCGGGGTGCGGCTCGCGTACGAGACCTGGGGCCGGCTCGCCCCGGACGCGTCCAACGCGGTGCTGGTGCTGCACGCCCTCACCGGCGACAGCCACGTCGCCGGGCCGATCGGGCCGGGGCATCCGACGCCCGGCTGGTGGGACGGGCTGGTCGGGCCGGGCCGCCCGCTGGACACCGACCGCTGGTTCATCGTCGCCCCCAACGTGCTGGGCGGCTGCCAGGGCAGCACCGGGCCGTCCTCGCGGCGCCCGGACGGGCGGACCTGGGGCGGTTCGTTCCCGCACCTGACGCAGCGCGACATGGTCGCCGCCGAGGCGCTGCTGGCGGACGCGCTGGGCATCGGCCGCTGGGCGCTGGTCACCGGCGGGTCGATGGGCGGGATGCGCGCCCTGGAATGGGCGGTGGCGCATCCCGAGCGCACCGGGTCGCTGCTCCTGCTCGCCACGACGGCGGCGGCGAGCGCCGACCAGATCGCGTGGGCGGGCGCGCAGCTGCACGCCATCCGGTCGGATCCGGGCTGGCGCGGCGGCGACTACCACGACGCCGGGGACGGGGCGGGCCCGCACACCGGGCTCGGCATCGCCCGCCGGATCGCCCACATCACCTACCGCAGCGAACCTGAGCTGCAGGACCGCTTCGGCCGCCGCCCGCAGGGCGGCGAGGACCCCCGGCGGTCCGGGCGCTACGAGGTGGAGTCCTACCTCGACCACCACGCCGGCAAGCTCGTCGGACGCTTCGACGCGGGCAGCTACGTCGTGCTCACCGAGTCGATGAACGGCCACGACGCCGGCCGGGGACGGGGCGGCACGGCCGCCGCGCTGCGCCGGGTGACGGCGCGGACGCTGGTGGCGGGGGTCGACTCCGACCGGCTCTACCCGCTGCCCCAGCAGGCGGAGCTGGCGGCCGGCATCCCGCACGCGGACCGGCTGCGGGTGATCGAGTCGCCGTCCGGCCACGACGGGTTCCTCACCGAGACCGAGCAGGTCGGCGGGCTCGTCCGGGAGCTGCTCGGCGGCTGAGCCCGCCCCGGCGCCCGGTGGACGGGGCAGAGCCGAGGCGGAGTCGCGGCGGAATTGCGGCAGAGTTGGGGCATGTTGCCGATGCAGACGAGCGCCGAGGTCCCGGACGTCCCCGTGGCGGTGCTGCCGGTGGGCAGCTTCGAGCAGCACGGGCCGTTCCTGCCGCTCGCGACCGACACGGTGATCGCGTGCACGCTCGCGGCGGAGATCGCGAAGGCGTACGCGGTGCGGACGCTCCCGCCCGTGACGATCTCGTGCTCGCACGAGCACGCCGGCTGGCCGGGGACCGTGAGCATCTCGGCGGCGACCCTGCACGCGGTGGTGCGGGACGTCGCGGGGTCACTGCGCAGGGCCGGGGTGCCGAAGCTCGTCCTGGTCAACGGGCACGGCGGCAACTACGTGCTCGGCAACGTCGTGCAGGAGGCGCACGGCGACATGGCGCTCTTCCCCGGTTTCGACGCGTGGGAGGCGGCCAGGAGGGCGGCGGGCGTCGAGACGTCCGGGGACGGCGACATGCACGCCGGGGAGCTGGAGACGTCGATCCTGCTGCACGCCCATCCCGAGCTGGTCCGGGACGGGTACGGCACCGCCGATCACCTCGCCGACGACCGGCGGCACCTGCTGACGACGGGGATGGCGGCCTACACGGAGTCGGGCGTCATCGGGCGTCCCTCACTGGCCGGCGCCGGCAAGGGCCGGGACGCGCTGCGGAGCCTGGTCGCGGCGTTCGGGGACGTCCTCGCTGTGCTTGCGCAGCAGGGCGGCGGCGCCGGGCAGGCACGCGACGAAGCTCAGCACCCCGTACACGACGGAGACGGTCAGGCCCTGCGCTGAGCCGAGCCCGGCGGCGCCGAACGCCAGCGCGAGGACGGCCTCCCGCGGCCCCCAGCCGCCGACGTTGACCGGCAGCACCATCGCCAGCAGGGCGAGCAGCAGCAGCGGAGCGAGCTGGGCGACCGGTGCCGTCGCGCCGGCCAGGCGGGCCGCGACGACGAACAGCGCCAGATGCCCCAGCAGCGCCGCGGCGGACAGCCCCGCGATGCCGGGCCAGGCGCGCGCGGCGGCACGCAGGTCGGTGAACGCGGACGCCAGGGCGGGATGCTTCCAGCGGCCCAGGACCAGCAGCAGGACCAGAACGGCCGCTACCGCGACCAGTGCGGGCGCCATCGCCGACAGCAGCGCCGGGTAGGCGAACAGGGCGGCGATCCCGGCGACGACGGCGACGCCCTGTCCGGCGGTCCGTTCGAGGAACACGGCCCGCACCCCGCGGGCGACGTCACCGGACCGCCGGCCGTGGCTCACCGCCCGGTGAACGTCCCCGAGGACCCCGGCGGGAAGGACCGCGTTGAGGAACTGGGACCGGTAGTAGTCCGTGACGGCGCCGCCCAAGGGCAGGTGCAGGCCGAGCCGCCGGGCGACCAGCCACCAGCGGGCCGCGCTGAGCACCGTGGTCACGAGCCCGATGGCGAGGGCGAGGACGATGGATTCGGCGTCGATCGAGTGGAACGCCGTCACGAAGGCGTCCGTGCTGTGCCACCACAGCAGCGCCCCGAGGATCCCCAGGCCCGTGGCCAGGCGCCCCCAGGGCCAGAGCTTCTTCATGATGTCCTTCCAGGTACGGCGAGCAGGTCCACGTGGTGGACGTCGACGGTGAGCCGGCCCGCGGCGCAGTCGGCGAGGCGGCGGCCCAGGTAGTCGTCGGCGAAGGCCGCGAGTTCCGGTCGCTGCTCGACGGCGGCGCCGACCCAGCCGCGCAGCCATGCGGCGGTCAGCGCGGCCTGGCCGGGGCCGAGCCGCCACGGGCTCGGACGCGTCACGACGGTCGCGCCGCGCCGCCCGAACGCCCCGGTGGCGGCGGTGACGGCGGCCGGCCCGAGGAGGCCGCCGCGGCGCTGGTGCGCGTCGAACGCGGCGGCGAACTCGGCGTCCAGCGGCTCGGCCGGGCAGACCCGGACGCGGCCGACGACCGACAGGGTGAGCAGCGCCGGGCAGCCGGTCGCCGCGGCGACCGTCTCCATCTCGGCGGCGGTGAGCACGTCCAGCAGCGCGGACGCGACGACGAGCGACGCGCCGACCAGGTCGGCCGCGCGCAGTGCGCCGAGGTCGCCGGCGCGGGTCTCGATCGTGGCGGGCAGCCCGTCGGCGGTGACGTAGGCGTTGGCGCGGGCCCGGTCGAGCAGTTCGGGGTCGCGGTCGTGCAGGATCCAGTGCTGCGGGCCGCGCAGCCGCCCCGACAGCCAGCGGCCGAGCGAGCCGGTGCCGCAGCCGAGGTCCCAGATGACCAGCGGCTCGTCCGGCGGCAGCGCGGCCCGGAGCGGATCGAGCAGGTCGGCGGCGCGGGCGGCGGCGTCGGCGCCCTCCCGCAGCGCCAGCCAACCGGGATCGAAGCTCATCGCGCCTCCCTCCGGAGCTTGGACAGGACGGTCGCCATGCGGCGCGCCGTGTCGTCCCAGCCGGGCAGCGTGCCGCGGCGCAGCCGGGCGGCGGCGCGCAGCCGCCCCCGCAGGTCGGGTTCGACGAGCCAGCGGCGCAGCGCCGCGGCGAGCGCGCCGGGATCGTCCGGCGGGACGAGCAGGCCGGGGACGGCGCCGGTCGGGTCCCAGCCGAGCGCGTCGGGGACGCCGTCCACCGACGACGCGACGACGGGGACACCGCGCGCGAGCGCCTCGGTCACCACCATCCCGAACGTCTCGGCGCGGGACGGGAGGACGAGCACGTCGGCGGTGGCGTAGGCGTCGTCCAGCCGCTTGCCGGTCAGCGGGCCCTCCAGGTCGACGCGGCCGCCGAGGCCGTGCCGGCCGATCAGCCGGCGCACGCGCGTCACATGGTCGGGGTCGCGGCCGAGCGGGCCCGCGCACGCGCAGTGCCACGGCAGGTGCGCGAGGCCGGACAGCGCCTCCACGAGGACGTCGTGCCCCTTGCGCGGGGTCACCGACGCCACGCACAGCAGCCGGGTCGCGCCGTCGGTGCCGGACGCGAGCGGCGCCGGGTCGGTGCCCGGGACGACGGCGTGGACGCGGGACGGGTCGAGCCCGTGGTGGGCGATGAGGTGGTCCTTGGCCCACGGGCTGGTCGCGACGACCGCCCCGGCCGACTCCAGGACCTCCCGCTCGCCGGCGTTCAGGTCGGCCTGCCCGGGCTCGTCCGCCAGCAGGAGGTGGACGAGGACCGCGAGCCGCAGCCGCCCCGCCTCCGGGACGACGATGTCCGGGACCCCGCACGCGACCAGGCCGTCCAGCAGGACGACGGCGCCGTCCGGCAGCGCGGCGAGGGAGCGGGCGAGGCCGTCGCGCGCCGCCCGGCCCGGCCGCGGCCACGCACCGGGCACCGCCACCTCCCGGACGGGACGCCCCAACGCCGCCAGCTCGTCGCACAGCCGCCGGTCGTAGCGGTTGCCGCCGCTCGGGACGCCGGCGTCGTCGATGTCGCCGGGGACGACGGCGCAGATCTCGGGCGCGGTCACAGGTCGCGCTCGTAACTGGCCCAGGCGACGTGCGACTCGTGCAGCGTCACCGTGAGGCCGGACAGGCCGCGCGCGTTCTCCCCCAGCGCGCCCGCGCGGACCCTGTCGGCGAGCCGGTCGGCGATGACCTTGGCGAGGAACTCGGTGGAGGTGTTGACGCCGGCGAACTCCGGCTCGTCGTCCAGGTTGCGGTAGTTCAGCCCGCCCAGGACCTCGCCCAGCTCGCGGGTGGCGAGCCCGATGTCGACGACGAGCCCGTCCGGGTCGAGGCCGGCCCGGCGGAACGTCGCGTCCACCACGTACGTGGCGCCGTGCAGCCGCTGCGCCGGTCCGAAGACCTCGCCGCGGAAGCTGTGCGCGATCATGACGTGGTCGCGGACGGTGATACCGAACAAGAGCGTCCTCCTCGTGTGGGGTTCAGTAGGCGATGCGGTGGCACAGGGCCGGGATCTCGCCGGCGGCGAGCCGCGGCATGACGTCCGGCAGCCCGGTGAACGGAGTCTCCCCGGTGATCAGCGCGTCGAACGCGGGGTTCGCGAGCAGCCGCAGCGCCAGCGCGAGCCGGTCGGCGAAGGTCCGGCCCGCCCGGCGGGACGGCGGCACCGCGCCGACCTGGCTGCCCCGGATGGCCAGCCGCCGCGAGTGGAAGAACTCGCCGAGCGGCAGGGCGACCCGCCGGTCGCCGTACCAGCTCAGCTCGACGACCTCCCCCTCCGGCGCGAGCAGCTCCAGCGACCGGGCCAGGCCCGCCTCGGTCGCGCTCGCGTGGACGACCAGGTCGCAGCCGCCGAGCGCCCGGTCGGGCGGCGCGAACTCCACGCCGAGCGCCTCCGCGACGGCCGCGCGGGACGGGTCGGTGTCGACCAGCTGCACGCGGGCCCCGGGGAACCCGGCGAGGACCGCGGCGACCGAGCAGCCGACCATCCCGGCGCCGACCACGGCGATGCGGTCGCCGACCAGGGGCGCCGCGTCCCAGAGGGCGTTCACGGCGGTCTCGACCGTCCCGGCGAGGACGGCGCGTTCCGGTGGCACGCCGTCCGGGACCACGCTGACCGCGCCCGCCGGGACGACGTACCGGGTCTGGTGCGGGTACAGGCAGAACACCGTGCGGCCGGCCAGCTCCGGCGGCCCGTGCTCGACCACGCCGACGTTCAGGTAGCCGTACTTGACCGGGCCGGGGAACGCGCCGTCCTGGAACGGCGCCCGCATGATCGCGTGCTGGTTCGGCGGGACGCCGCCGCGGAACACGATCGCCTCCGTCCCCCGGCTCACGCCCGAGTACAGCGTCCGGACGACCACCTCGCCCGGTCCCGGCTCGGGCAGGACCGCGTCGCGGATCTCGCCCTCACCTGGTGACCGGATCCAGAAGGCGCGCGCGTCGCGCTCCATCCGTGCCCCTCCCCCGACTCGTCTCCACCGGCCGGTCGCGCCGCGCGTACAGCCGCAGCACGTCCCGCCCGAACGACCACACCAGCAGCGCGAGCGCCGCCGCGACCAGCGGGCCCGCGTACGGGACGGTCCCGGACGCGGCGACGACCAGCACCACGCCCTGCACCACCGCGACGCCCTTGCGCGCGACGCTCGGCCGCAGGTCGGCGCGCAGCCACGGCGCCGCCCAGGCCGCCGCGCCGAACGCGTACCGCATGGCGCCGATCGCGAGTACCCACGCCCCGGCCGACCATGCGACCTCCACGCTCAGCACCAGCACCAGGAAGGCGTCGGTCTCCATGTCGAACCGGGCGCCGAGCCGGGACGCGGTGCCGGTGCGCCGGGCGACCTGCCCGTCCACGCCGTCCAGGACGAGCGCGGCCGACGCGACCGCGACCAGCGCGGCGGTGTGCCCGGCACCGGCCAGATGCCCCGCGACGAGCGCCGCCGCGCCGCCGGTCAGCACGACCCGGGCCAGCGTCACGTGATCGGCCGGCCCGAGCGCCCGCCGCCCGCGGAAGGCCCGGTTGAGGACCGCCCACGACGCCAGCGCGTATCCGACGCCCACGGCCAGGCCCGCGTGGCCGGGGCGAAGCACCGCCAGCAGCGCGAGCTGCGCCGCCACCGCGAGACCGAGCTCGGGCCCGCGGGTCGCCCGCAGGCGGCGCGGCGCCGGGACGGGCGCCCGCGGCACCGGCACCGGCCGCGTCAGGGGGCGCGCCCGCGGCCGCGTCAGGGGCCGCGTCAGCGTGACAGGCCGCGCCATCAGCGCACCTCGCCGACCGAGGCCTCACCGAGGACCGCGGCACCGTCCAGCTGGGGCAGGTCGTGGCCGAGGCGGTCGCGCTTGGCGGTGAGGTAGCGGACGTTGTCGTCGCTCACCGGGACGAGCAGCGGCACCCGCACCGGCACGGCGACCCCGTAGGACTCCAGCGCGCTGACCTTGTCCGGGTTGTTCGACATCAGCCGCACCGACCGGACGCCGAGGTGCCGCAGGATCCGGGCGGCGGGGCCGTAGTCGCGGACGTCCACCGGCAGCCCGATGGCGGTGGCCGAGTCGACGGTGTCGAGGCCCTGGTCGTCCTGCAGGATGTGGGTGCGCACCTTCGCGACGAGGCCGATCCCGCGCCCCTCGTGCCCGCGCAGGTAGACCAGGACGCCGGCGCCCTCGCGGACGATCGCGTCCAGCGCCGCGCCGAGCTGGTCCCCGCACTCGCAGCGGGTCGCGCCGAAGATGTCGCCGGTCATGCACTCGGAGTGCATCCGGACGAGCACGTCCCCGCACCCCCGGACGTCGCCGCGCACCAGCGCCATGTGCTCGTGCCCGTCGACCGGGTCCCGGAACGCGACGGCGCGGAACACGCCGCGCCTGGTCCGCAGATCCGCCTCCGCGATGTCCTTCTGGTCGATGCCCTGCTCGCGCATCGCTCCCCTTCCTCGGTCCGCGATCACCTGGTACGTGCTGACTGGTACGTGAAGACGTATCCGGGTGGTTGCGTCCAAACGGTCCGTACAACCGGTGGCACGCAGGGGAGGCACCGCAGGGTTCACCCTAGGCGCGCACGGACCACCAAGTCGTGCAGGGCACGGCGGCCCTCGGGGAACTCCGGCAGGCCACTGCGCTGCCGCTCGTCCTCCAGCCGCGCCGTGAGCGCGCGGACGTCGTCCCGCAGCCGGGCCGCGCCGGGAGCGTCCGCCGGAAGGGCACCGTGCTCGGCGGCGCGCTTGGCCTCGATCAGCTCCGGCAGGTAGGCCGGGCCGCCGCCGGTGAGGCGCGTCAGATCCGCCTCGACCTCACCGGTCCGCATCAGGTGGACGCCGGTCAGCAGCACCCGGAACGTGTAGAGCAGCGGCTTCAGCTCGCGCGACTTCTCGAACAGCGTCCACTGCGACCGCGCGAACCCCAGGTAGTGGTGTGCGTGGTTGGACGTGAGGAGCCCCGGCACGAGCTCCTTCAGCTCGGCGTGCAGCTGCGACGTGGCCACGACCAGCGGCGACATCACCTGTTCCAGGACGTAGCCGTTGCGCCGCAGCAGCAGCGCGCAGAACTTCGCCACGTCGTGGGTGACCGCGTCGGCCTCCACGCCGTCGTGGTCCCACATCAGGGTGACCGTCTCCTCGCCCTTCTCCAGGCCGACGATCTCCTCCAGCGGCAGCAGGTGGACGCCGCGCAGGTCGATGTCGGAGTCCTCGGACGGGAAGCCGTACAGGTGCGCGCCGCTGACGGTGAGGAACACGCGCGGGTACGGGTGGTCTGCGGCGAGGCGGTCGAGCATTCCCGCGGGGAGTCTCATCAGGTCACGCTCCTGCGGCGGATGGAGATCAGCAGGTCCTCGACCGCCGCGCGGTCGGGGTCGGATGGGAGGGGGCTGCGGGACAGGGCCTGGTCCAGGTCGGTGGTCAGGGAGGTGCGCCAGGTCTCGATCTCGTCCCAGCCGACCTCGCCGCGGCGGACGGCGAGGAGGCGGTCGCGGAGGTCGCCGACGTCCACGCGCGGCTCGCCGTGCCGGACGAGGTGCAGGCCGCTCACCAGCAGCCGCAGCATGTGCATGACGTGCTTCCAGCGCGGCTCGCCGCCGTTGCGCAAGTCGCCTTCCAGCTTGCGGAACTGGGACTCGGCGTAGCGGAGGAACGTGCGGTGCGCGTGCCGGGACAGAAAGGCCGGGCGGACGGCCAGCAGCTCCTCGCCGACCGGTGTCACGCGTTCCACGATCGGCGACCACAGGCACTCCAGGACGGTCGGGTTCGCGCCGAGCGCGAGCTCGCAGAACCGCTCCAGCTCCCATGAGAACTGCTCGGGCAGCGGGCCGTCCACGTGGGTCGGCGGCTTGGTGAAACGCCAGAACAGCGGGGCCGGGGCGGCGTAGACGCCGCGCCGGTCGACGTCGCTCGCATCGGTCGCCAGCCCGTAGGCTCGCGACCCCGTCACCACCGACAGGATCGTGTGGTCCCGGACGAGGTCCAGGGCGGCTTCATGGTCGGGATTCGTCACGGAGGCAGCCTCGCGCAGGGCCCGCGGGCGCGTCGAGCGGATTGTCGGGCGACTGTAAGCCGGTTACAGATCGGCCACAGACTTGCAGAAAGTTTCTGCAAGCGGTTTACGAGACTGGAACGCGTTGCTAACGTCCCGGTCCAGTCACCCCCAGAACGGACCTGCGGGGCGGCGGCCCCGGCGAGGGTCCGTCCCGCGAAGGAGGACACATGCGGCGCATCCCCCTGATCGGCGCCACGGTCGTCTGCGCCGCCGTCGCGCTCTCGCTCTCCGCCTGCGGCGGCGATGACGGCGGCGGCACCGCGGGCGGCGAGGGCGCGGCGGCGCTGGACGGCCGCGGCCCCATCACCTTCGTCACCGGCAAGGACCGCTCCGGCCACCTGCAGAAGCAGGTCGACGGCTGGAACGCCGGGCACGCGAAGGAGCAGGTCCGCATCATCGAGCTGCCGGACGAGCCCAACGACCAGCGCCAGCAGATGATCCAGAACGCCACGACCAAGTCGGACGCGTACTCGGTCCTGAACCTCGACGTCGTGTGGACCGCCGAGTTCGCCGCCAACCGGTGGCTCGCCGAGCTGCCCAAGGACAAGATCGACCTGTCCGCGATGCTGCCCGCCACGATCACCACCGGGCAGTACCGCGACCGGCTGTACGCGGTGCCGTCCACGTCCGACGCCGGGATGCTCTACTACCGCAAGGACCTCCTCGACAAGGCCGGGATCTCCGCGCCGCCGAAGACCTACGACGAGATGTGGGACGCCTGCGAGAAGGTCGGGAAGCTGCCCGAGGCGAAGGACATCGACTGCTTCTTCACCGAGGTCAACAAGACCGAGAGCCTGACGATCAGCGCCGTCGAGGCGATCGGCAGCGCCGGCGGCTCCATCATCGGCGCGGACGGCAAGCCGGCGCTGAGCACCCCGCAGGCCAAGGAGGGCGTCGAGTTCCTCGTGAAGGCCAAGAAGGAGCACATGCCGAAGGAGGCCGTCACCCTCGACACCGAGGGCGGGCGCCGCTACTTCCAGTCCGGCAGGCTCGTCTTCCAGCGGCAGTGGCCCTACCAGTACGCGCTCGCCAACTCCGAGGACGGCTCGTCCAAGGTCGCGGGCAAGTTCGCGGTCGCGCCGCTGCCGGGCCCGGACGGCCCCGGCGTCGCCAACCTCGGCGGGCACAACCTCGCGATCTCGGCGTTCGCCGAGAACAAGGCGACCTCGCTGGACTTCATCCGGTACCTGACCGGTGAGCAGTCGCAGCGCGCCAACCTGCTCGCCACCTCGCAGGCCCCGACGGTCGCGGCGCTGTACGACGACCCGGAGATGGTGAAGAAGTTCCCGTACCTGCCCGTCCTGAAGCAGGCCATCGCGAACGCCAAGCCGCGCCCGGTCGCGATCAAGTACGGCGACGTGACCGCCGCGATCCAGGGCGAGATGTACGACGCGGTGACCGGCAAGAAGCCCGTCGACCAGGCCCTGTCGGACCTGCAGGCCAAGCTCCAGCCGCTGACCGCGCAGTGAGCATGACCTCGACCGAGACGCCGCCCGCCGCGGGCACCTCCGCGGCGGGCGCGCCCCGCGGGCGGGGGCGCGACGTGCAGGGGACAAAGCGCCTCGCCGCGCTGCTGCTGTCCCCCACCCTGCTCGTGCTCGCGCTGGTCATCGGCTACCCCGTCCTCGCCGGGTTCCGCGAGTCGCTGTACGCGCGCGGCGAGGGCCTGGACGCGCAGGGGTTCGTCGTCGAGGGCGACCGGTTCGTCGGCCTGGACAACTACACCGCGATCTTCCAGGGCGACCGCGCCGACGCGTTCTGGAACGCCTTCTCCAACACCACGTTCTTCACGCTGACGACGGTGGTGCTGGAGACGCTGATCGGCGTCGCGATGGCGCTGATCATGCACCAGGCGTTCCGCGGGCGGGCGATCGTGCGGGCCGGCATCCTCGTCCCGTGGGCGATCCCGACCGCGATCTCCGGCCTGCTGTGGCGGTGGATCTTCCAGGCGGACGGCGCCGCGAACGCCGTGCTCGGCCGGCAGATCCTGTGGACCGCCGACGGCTTCGCCGCCAAGATCGCCATCGTCGTCGCCGAGGTGTGGAAGACCTCGCCGTTCATCGGGCTGCTCGTCCTCGCCGGGCTGCAGATGATCCCCCGGGACGTCTACGAGGCGGCCCGGGTGGACGGCGCCGGGCCCGTCCAGCAGTTTTTCCGCATCACGCTGCCGCTGGTGAAGCCCGCTCTGCTGGTCGCCGTGCTGTTCCGCATGCTGGACGTCCTGCGCATGTTCGACCTGCCCGCCGTGCTGATCGGCGTCAACCAGAAGTCGGTGGAGACGCTGACGATGATCGCCTGGTTCGAGGCGTCCAACCTGCGGTACGGGTCGGCGGCGGCGTACGCGACCATCCTGTTCCTCTACATCGCGCTGATCGCCTACCTGTTCGTGAAGCTGCTCGGCGCGGACATCATCGGCGAGGCCCGCCAGCAGTCGAAGCGCAGGAAGGCGGCGTCATGACGCAGGCGAAACGGCTGCTGTCCTATCTCGGCTTCGCCGCGGTGACCGTCTACTGCCTCGCGCCGTTCTACTGGATGACGGTCTCGGCGTTCCGCCGCCCGCAGGACCAGTTCGACAACTCGATCGTCCCCGCCCGGTGGTCGTGGGAGAACTTCTCCGCGGTCTTCTCCGGCGGCAACGGGTTCGGGCGGGCGCTGCTGAACAGCGTCGTCGTGGCGGGCGCCACCACCGTGCTGACGCTGCTGATCGGCACGTTCACCGCCTACGCGCTGGCCCGGCTGAACTTCCGGTTCAAGAACGCGGTGCTCGGGCTGATCATCGCGACCACGATGTTCCCCGGAATCTCGCAGCTCGTCCCCTTGCTGAAACTCTTCACCGACATCAAGTGGATCAACACCTACCAGGCGATGGTGCTGCCCAGCCTCGGGTTCGCGCTGCCGCTGTCGGTGTGGCTGCTCACCGCGTTCTTCCGGCAGCTGCCGTTCGAGCTGGAGCAGGCGGCGATGGTGGACGGCTGCACCCGCGGCCAGGCGTTCCGCAAGATCATCGTCCCGCTGGCGGCGCCCGGAGTGTTCACCACGGCGATCCTCACCTTCATCGCCGCGTGGAACGAGTTCCTCATCGCGCTGTCCATGGTCAACAAGAAGGAGATGCAGACCGCCACGGTCGCGATCTCCAAGTTCACCGGCGTCTCCGGGTTCGACCAGCCGTTCGGCACCCAGATGGCGGCCGGGGTGATCGTGACCGTCCCGCTCATCGCCCTCGTGCTGGTCTTCCAGCGCCGGATCGTCGCCGGGCTCACCGCCGGCGGCGTCAAGTAGCTCCCGACCCGATCTCGAAGGATGTTCATGACCCAGGACACCCTGCTCGTCCACGCCTCCCACGAGGAGGCGCGCACCCGCTGGTGGCACGACACCGTCATCTACCAGGTGTACGTGCGCAGCTTCGCCGACTCGAACGGCGACGGAGTCGGCGACCTGCCCGGCATCCGGTCCCGCCTGCCCTACCTGGCCGGCCTCGGCGTGGACGCGCTGTGGCTGACCCCGTTCTACGTCTCCCCGATGGCCGACTTCGGCTACGACGTGGCCGACTACCGCGACGTCGACCCGCTGTTCGGCACGCTCGACGACGCCCGCGGCCTGATCGCGGACGCGCACGCCCACGGCCTGCGGATCATCGTGGACGTCGTGCCGAACCACACCTCCGGCGAGCACGCCTGGTTCCGGGCCGCGCTCGCCGCGCCGCCCGGCTCCCCCGAGCGGGCCCGCTACATCTTCCGGGACGGCCGCGGCCCGGACGGCGCCCGGCCCCCCAACGACTGGGAGTCGGTGTTCGGCGGCCCCGCCTGGACCCGGCTGCCGGACGGCCAGTGGTACCTGCACCTGTTCGCGCCCGAGCAGCCCGACCTGGACTGGGAGAACCCCGAGGTCCACGCCGAGTTCGCGGACATCCTGAGGTTCTGGCTCGACCTCGGCGTGGACGGCTTCCGCGTCGACGTCGCCCACGGCATGGCCAAGGCCCCGGGGCTGCCCGACGTCGGCCACCCGAGCCAGGTCGAGATGCTCGGCACGGCCGTCCTGCCGTACTTCGATCAGGACCCCGTCCACGACATCCACCGCGCGTGGCGGCGCCTGCTCGACTCCTACGACGGCGAGCGGATCGCCGTCGCCGAGGCGTGGGCGCCGACTCCGCGGCGGCTCGCCCGCTACACCCGCCCGGACGAGCTGCACCAGGCGTTCAACTTCCACTACCTGACCGCGCCCTGGGACGCGGGCGGGCTGCGCGAGGTGATCGAGGAGTCCCTCTCCACCGCGGGCGAGGTCGGCGCCCCCGCGACCTGGGTGCTGTCCAACCACGACGTGAAACGGCACGTCACCCGGTACGGCGGCGGTGCGGCGGGGCTGCGGCGCGCCCGCGCGGCGGCGCTGCTGACGCTCGCGCTGCCCGGCTCGGCCTACGTCTACCAGGGCGAGGAGCTGGGCCTGCCGGAGGTGCTCGACCTGCCGGCGGAGTTCCAGCAGGACCCGCAGCGGCTGCGCGGCGAGGGCGCCGGGCGGGACGGCTGCCGCGTCCCGCTGCCCTGGGAGGGCGAGGAGCCCCCGTTCGGCTTCGGCGCGGGCGCCGCGTCCTGGCTGCCGATCCCCGCCGCGTGGCGCGACCTGACCGTGGCCGCGCAGGACGCCGACCCCGGCTCCACGCTGGCGCTCTACCGCGAGGCGCTGCGCCTGCGCCGCGAGCACCCTGCGCTCGGCGACGGCGAACTGCGCTGGGAGGCGGGTCCACCCGGCACACTTGTCTTCGTCCGGGAGAACGGGGGGAGGCGGCTCGCGTGCGCGGTCAACACGGGCGGCCGCGCGGCCCGCATGCCCCTGCGCGGGACACCGCTCCTCGCGAGCGGACCGGTCCAGACGGAGGGCGGCCACCTGGAGCTGCCCCCGGACACGGCTCTGTGGTGGGAAGCCGAGGAGATAGTTTGAAACCCATGACGACGCGCCTGGCGGACATCGCGGCGCACGCCGGGGTCAGCGAGGCGACCGTGAGCCGGGTGCTCAACGGCAAGCCGGGCGTGTCCCCGACCACGCGCCAGGCGGTGCTGACCGCCCTGGACGTGCTCGGCTACGAGCGCCCGGCCCGGCTGCGCCAGCAGCGCGCCGGGCTGATCGGGCTGATCATCCCGGAGCTGACCAACCCGATCTTCCCGGCGTTCGCCGAGGTCATCGAGAGCGCGCTCGCGCGGCACGGGTACATGGCGGTGCTGTGCTCGCAGGCGCCCGGCGGCGTCGCCGAGGACGACTACATCGAGATGCTGCTGGAGCGCGGCGTCGCGGGGATCATCTTCGTCAACGGCCTGCACGCCAACGCCAACTCCGACCGGGCCCGGTACGCGCGGCTGCTGGAGCAGGCGCTCCCGATCGTCCTGGTGAACGGGTACCGGCCCGACATCGCCGCGCCGTTCATCTCCAACGACGACGTGGCGTCGCTGGAGGCGATCGTCGCGCACCTGGCCGCAATGGGCCACCGGCGGATCGGGCTCGCGATCGGCCAGGACGTGTACGTGCCGACGCGGCGCAAGACCGAGGGGTTCCGCCGCGGGATGGCCGCGCACACCGACCTCACCCCCGACGAGGTCGACGGGCTGATCGTCAACACGATGTACACGGTCGAGGGCGGGCAGGCGGCGGCGGCCGAGCTGCTCGACGCCGGCTGCACGGCGATCTGCGGCGGCAACGACATCATGGCGCTCGGCGCGATCCGGGCGGCGCGGGCGCGCGGGCTCCAGGTGCCCGAGGACGTGTCGGTGACCGGGATGGACGACTCGCTCCTGACCGCCTACCTCGACCCGCCGCTGACCACCATCCGGCAGTCGGTGCGGGAGATGTCGATGGCGGCGGTGAGCACCGTCCTGGACGAGATCCGCGGTGTCCGCGCGTCCCGCACGGAGCTGCTTTACCGGCCGGAACTCGTGGTCCGGCGGTCCACGGCGCCGGCTCCGGCGGCGGCCCGGCTGACCCCGGTCAAGGAGGGGTGACGACACTGGTCAGCACGCCTTGACCGTATGCTGACCAGAGGTCGGACCGAGCCTGACCACCCTCGCTCCGCGGCCAGCTTCATGTAACGGTTCTATTTCGGCGATTGACAGTGAGCCCGGTCACGGTCTTTCCTTCGTGGGAGCGCTCCCACACCACTGCAAGACACAACCTGAGAGGGGTCCGCCATGAGGGCCATCATGCGGCGCGGACTGAGTACGGCGATGGCGGCGGTACTCGTCGGCAGCCTGTCCGTCGCGTGCGGCGGCGACGACGGCGACGAGGGAGGCTCCGACAGCGGGCCGATCGAGCTGACCGTCGACGTCTTCGGCGAGCCGGGCTACGACGCGCTCTACAAGCAGTACGAGCAGTCCCACCCCAACGTGAAGATCAAGCAGCGCAAGGTCTCCACGCTGGACGAGTACAAGCCGCGCATCCAGCAGTGGATGGCCACCGGAAGCGGCGCCGGCGACGTCGTCATGCTGGAGGAGGGCATCCTCCCGCTGTACATGCAGCAGGCGAACAAGTTCGTCAACCTCTTCGACCACGGCGGCAAGGACCTGGAGAAGAACTTCCTGCCGTGGAAGTGGCAGATGGGCGTCACCCCGGACGGCAAGCAGCTCGTCGGGCTCGGCACCGACATCGGCCCCCTCGCCATGTGCTACCGCAAGGACCTCTTCAAGAAGGCCGGCCTGCCCACCGACCGCGAGAAGGTGTCCGAGCTCTGGTCGACGTGGGACCAGTTCCTCGAGACCGGCAAGAAGTTCCAGGACAAGATGCCCGGCACCAAGTGGCTGGACGGGCCGACCGCCGTGTTCCGCGCCACCGTCCTGCAGAACGCCGGCAACGGCCCCGGCTACAGCTTCTTCGACAAGAGCAACAACCTCGTCTTCGACAGCAACCCCGCCGTCAAGACGGCCTTCGACACGTCGCTGAAGTTCGCGGAGAACAAGCTCACCGCGGACATGTCGATCTTCACCCCGCCGTGGCAGACCGCCCTCAAGCGGGACACCTTCGCCGCGCTGCCGTGCCCGTCCTGGATGCTCGGGGGCATCGAGGAGTTCTCCGGCGACTACGGCAAGGGCAAGTGGGACGTCGCCAAGACCCCCGGCGGCGCCGGCTACTGGGGCGGCTCGTGGCTCGCCGTGCCCAAGCAGACCAAGCACGCCAAGGCCGCCGCCGAGCTGGCCGAGTTCCTGACCTCCCCCGAGGGCCAGGTCGCCGCGTACAAGGCCGGGAACGTCTTCCCGTCCTCGCCGCAGGCCGCGCAGGACCCGGCCGTCGCGGGTGCGAAGAGCGCCTACTTCGGCGACGCCCCGGTCGGCAAGATCTTCGGTGAGCTGGCGGCCGGCGTGAAGCCCGTCCACCTCGGGCCGAAGAACGAGGACGTCCGGGCCGCGGTGGAGAACGTCCTGATCTCCGTGGGCCAGGGCAAGCAGAAGCCGGCCGACGCCTGGAGCAAGGCCGTCGACGAGGCCAAGAAGGCCGCCAGGTAACCCCCGGCGTCCCGTGACCACGGCGGCGGCGCCGCGCTGCTACCTCCCCGCCGGCGCCGCCGCCGTTCCCATCCGGTCTCTTCCCGCTTCGTCCCGTCCTCGGAAAGGAGGCGCACGACGATGACCACCGATCTGCGCCCCAGCCGGAACGGCCCGCCACCGCCACCGCCGGCGAAGGACCGGCCGGGCCCCGGCCGCACCTGGCGGGCCCGCCTGGCCCGGCTCGACTTGAAGGGCGCACCCTACGCCTTCATCTCGCCGTTCTACATCGTCTTCCTGATCTTCGGCGCGTTCCCGCTCGTCTACACGCTCTGGGTCTCCCTGCACGACTGGGAGCTGGCGTCCGGCACGCGCAAGTTCGTCGGGCTCGACAACTACGACTACCTGCTGACCGACGCCGACTTCTGGCACGCGACGGTCAACACCCTCGGCATCTTCGCCGTCTCGACCATCCCGCAGCTGCTGATCGCCCTGCTCGTGGCGAACGCGCTGAACCGGCGGATGCGGATGTCGACCCTGTTCCGGATCGGCATGGTCGCCCCGCTGGTCACCTCGACCGCCGCCGTCGCGATCGTGTTCACCCAGATGTTCGACACCAACTGGGGCATGGTCAACTGGGTGATCGGGCTGTTCGGCATCGACCCGATCCACTGGGCGAGCAGCCGCGGCTGGTCCTGGATCGCCATCGCGATGATGGTCGACTGGCGCTGGACCGGTTACAACGCGCTGATCTACCTCGCCTCCATGCAGGCGATCCCGAAGGACCTGTACGAGGCCGCCGCGATCGACGGCGCCTCCCGGATCCGCCAGTTCTGGCAGATCACGGTGCCGATGCTGCGGCCCACCATCATCTTCACGGTGATCATCTCGACGATCGGCGGGCTGCAGCTGTTCACCGAGCCCGTCCTGTTCAGCGTCGGCACGCCGAACAAGATGGACGGCGGCCCGATGCACCAGTTCCAGACGATCACGATGTACATGTACGACAACGCGTTCGGCCATGACCGGTACGGCTACGGCGCCACCGTCGCCTGGGCGCTGTTCGTGATGATCATCGTGTTCTCCCTGATCAACTTCCTGGCCGTGCGGCGCACGGGAGGGGGAGGTTCCAAGTGACCACGCTCCTCGCAGGCCCCGGCGGGCGGCCCGACGCCAAGCACGCCGCAGCGCGGCCCGGCCGGTTCCGCGGCATGTGGAACGCGAGCCCGCTGACCTACCTCACGCTGATCGTCGCGCTGGCGCTGTCGATCTTCCCGATCTACTGGATGATCATCGTCGCGACCCGCACCAACAGCGTGGTCTCCGACGTCCCGCCGCCGCTGCTGCCCGGCGCGCACGGCGCCGACAACGTGGGCCGGCTGTTCGACAACCCCGAGGCCTACTTCGCCAAGGGCCTGCTGAACTCGGCGATCGCGTCCCTCGCGGTGACGATCTCCACGGTGTTCTTCGCCTCGCTGGCCGGCTTCGCGTTCGCCAAGCTGCGCTTCCGCGGCAAGAACGCGCTGATGCTCACGATCATCGCGACGATGATGATCCCGGTGCAGATGGGCATCATCCCGCTGTACATGATCATGGTGAAGCTCGGCTGGACGGGCCAGCTGCAGGCGGTCATCGTCCCGTTCCTGGTCACCGGGTTCGGCGTGTTCATGATGCGGCAGTACGCCGACCAGGCCGTCCCGGACGAGCTGATCGAGGCGGCCCGCGTCGACGGCTGCACCACCTTCGGCATCTACTGGCGCGTCGTCCTGCCCGCGTTGCGCCCGGCGGCGGGCGTCCTCGGCCTGTTCACGTTCATGCAGACCTGGAACGAGTTCATGTGGCCGCTCGCGGTGCTGCAGCCCGACAACCCGACGGTGCAGCTGTCCATCAACAACCTGGCGAACGCGTACTTCAAGGACTACACGCTCATGTTCGCCGGCACGAGCGTGGCCATCCTGCCGCTCCTCATCGTGTTCATCATTTTCGGCCGCCAGATCATCGGCGGAATCATGGAAGGTGCAGTGAAGGCGTGACCTCCCTACAGGACGACACCAGCGCGGCTCCCGCCGCACCTTTCCCGACCGGGTTCCGCTGGGGGGCCGCCACCGCCGCCTACCAGATCGAGGGAGCCGCCGGAGAGGGCGGGCGCGGGCCGTCCATCTGGGACACCTTCTGCGCCACCCCGGGCAAGGTCCTCAACGGCGAGAACGGCGACGTCGCCGTCGACCACTACCACCGGTTCCGCGACGACGTCGCGCTCATGTCGGACCTCGGCCTGACCGCGTACCGGTTCTCGATCTCCTGGCCCCGGGTGCAGCCGAACGGTGCCGGGACCTTCAACACCGAGGGCCTGGACTTCTACCGGCGGCTGGTCGACACGCTGCTGGAGGCCGGCATCGAGCCGTGGCCGACCCTCTACCACTGGGACCTCCCGCAGCCGCTGGAGGACAAGGGCGGCTGGCCGGAGCGCGAGACCGCGCACCGGTTCGCCGAGTACGCGGCGCACGTGCACGCCGCGCTCGGCGACCGCGTCCACCACTGGACGACGGTGAACGAGCCGTGGTGCGCGGCGTTCCTCGGCTACGCGTCGGGCGAGCACGCGCCCGGACGGCGTGACGCCGCCGCGTCGCTGCTCGCCGCGCACCACCTGCTGCTCGGCCACGGCCTCGCGGTCGAGGCGATGCGGGCGCGCCACCCCGACAACCGGTTCGGCGCCGCCGTCAACCTGTACGCGGTGTCCCCGGCGTCGGACGACGCCGCCGACCTGGACGCGGCGCGCCGCATCGACGGGCTGCAGAACCGGCTGTTCCTCGACCCGCTGCTGCGCGGCCGCTACCCCGACGACGTCCTCGCCGACACCTCCCGCTACGGGTTCACCCCGCCGGACGCCGACCTGGCCGTCATCAACCAGCGGATCGACCACCTGGGCGTCAACTACTACTCGCGGCACACGGTCGCCGGCACGCCCGGCGAGGCGGCGCAGACCGCGTCGTCGCCGTTCTCGACGCACTCCCCGTGGGTGGGCAGCGACCATGTCCGGTTCGTCCCGGCCGGCCGTCCCGTCACCGGGATGGGCTGGGAGATCGACGAGCGCGGCCTGTACGAGGTCCTGACCAGGCTGGACGGGGAGTACCCCTCCGTCCCGCTGTACATCACCGAGAACGGCGCGGGCTACGACGAGACACTTGACGCGAATGGCACGGTCCAAGACGCGGAGCGCATCGCCTATCTCGACGCGCACCTGCGCGCCTGCCACGACGCCATTTCGGCCGGAGTACCGCTGCACGGTTACTTCACCTGGTCGCTGCTGGATAATTTCGAATGGGCTTGGGGCTATTCGAAGCGTTTCGGGCTGGTGCACGTCGACTACGCCACGCAGCGCCGGGTGCCGAAGGACAGCGCGCGCTGGTACGCCGGAGTGATCCGGCAGGGCGGGCTGCCCGAACGGGCCTGACCCGGGGACGGTTGACGGTACGGAGAAGAGGGGGCCGGATGACGGGCAGGAGCACGCGCCCGACATTGGAGGAAGTCGCGGCACGCGCAGGAGTGGGCCGCGGCACGGTGTCGCGCGTGGTCAACGGCTCGCCGCGGGTCAGCCCGCAGGCCCGCGAAGCGGTGCTGCGGGCGATCGAGGAGCTCGGGTACGTGCCGAACCGCGCGGCCCGCACGCTCGTCACCCGCCGCACCGACACCGTCGCGCTCGTCGTCGCCGAGTCGGACCAGCGGCTGTTCGGCGAGCCGTACTTCGCGGGGATCATCCGCGGGATCAGCAACGGGCTGGGCGACACCGGGCTGCAGCTGCTGCTCGCGCTCGCCCGCTCCCCCGCCGAGTACGGCCGGCTGGAGGAGTACCTCACCACCCAGCACGTGGACGGGGTGCTCCTCACCTCGCTGCACGCCGAGGATCCGCTGCCCGCCAAGCTGGAGGCCAACGGCGTGCCGACCGTCCTCGGCGGCTGCCCGCCCGGCCTGACCCCGGTCAGCTACGTCGACGTCGACAACCGCAGCGGCGCCCGCGAGGCCGTCGGCCACCTGATCTCCGGGGGACGGCGGCACATCGCGGCGATCGCGGGCCCCCAGGACATGGGGGTGGGCATCGACCGGCTGGCCGGCTACCGGGAGGCGCTCGCCGACGCGGGGCTGCCCGAGTACGTCGAGTACGGCGACTTCGGCGAGGCCAGCGGCATCTCCGCGGCGGAGAAGCTGCTGGCCGCGCAGCCGCGGCTGGACGCGGTGTTCGCGGCCAGCGACCCGATGGCGTTCGGCGCGCTGCGCATCCTGCACCGGCGGGGGCGGCGCATCCCCGACGACGTCGCGGTGATCGGGTTCGACGACTCCTCCGCCGCGCCGCTCGCCGACCCGCCGCTCAGCACCGTCCACCAGTCGCTGGAGGAGATGGGCGTGGAGATGGCGCGGCTGCTGGTGTCCCGGATCCGCGGCGAGGCGGTCACCGATCCGGTGATCATCCTGCAGCCTCACCTGGTGCTGCGCGCATCGGCGTGATCTACGATCGGCTGATGGGTTACGAACCGTCCGCCGAGGAACTCGTGCATCTGAACCGCTGTGCCGAACTGGCCGCCGAGGGGCTGGAGTCGGCCGACGAGCCGTTCGGATCGGTGCTGGTCGCCGCCTCCGGGAAGGTCCTGTTCGAGGACCGCAACCGGGTGGCGGGCGGCGACCAGACCCGGCACCCCGAGTTCGAGATCGCCCGCTGGGCGGCGGCGAACATGACGCCGGAGGAGCGGGCGGCGGCGACCGTCTACACGTCCGGTGAGCACTGCCCGATGTGCTCGGCCGCGCACGGCTGGGTCGGTCTCGGCCGCATCGTGTACATCATGTCGTCCCTGCAGCTGGTGGCGCTCCGCGCGGAACTGGGCGTCCCGCCGGGCCCGGTCACCGCGATCCCGATCCAGGAGGTCGTGCCGGGCGTCCGGGTGGACGGGCCGGTCGCCGCCCTCGAGGCGACCATGCGCGACCTGCACACCCGCGCCCGCGCCTGAGGGCGGCGACATCTCACCTGCGGGTCAGCGCCTCCAGCCGTTCGACGGCCGCGCGCCAGTCGGACGGCAGCCAGCACCGCGTCGCCCGGTGCCCGTCGTAGGCGAGGGTGTAGGTGAAGTGGTCGGCGACCCGGCACCCCGCCTCGGACGACTCCGTGGTGACGATGCCGCCGAGCGCGTCCCGCAGGCCGCGCATCTCATCGTCGGCCAGCGCGACCCTTTTACCATTGACGAGGGCCTTTCCCGAATTCCCGACGGTCACCCGCTCCTGGATTCCGGCGAACCCTCCGGTGCGCTCGTAGGTGACCAGTACGTCGGGCCCGGTGAAAGCGAGCATGGACGCCTCCTTTTGATGCGGGCCGCCGGACAGCACCCCGCTTCCCCATTCCGGCGGCCCGCGGCCTGTGGGGGTTATCCGCCGAAAAGGATCCCGCCGGTCTCGCGCACGGCGACGCAGCGGTTGGGGTACCTGCGCTCGAAACGCCGGGGCCGGTCGTGCCAGGTGCCGCGCGCGATCACCCGGACCGGCGCGTACTGCAGCGTGCACACCCCGCCCCGCGCGGGAATGCGCTCGACCTTGCCGTCGGCGAGTCTCAGCTGGTCACAGGCTCGGGACGCGCCGATGAGCGTCCCGCCGTCCGGGTCGCAGTGCAGGCTCCGCTCGATCTTCGGCCCGACATCGTGCACGACCGTGAGCATGTAGGAGCCGACCGGTCCGGCCGCCTGCGCGGGCGCGGCCGATGCGCCGACCGCCATTCCCGCCAGCACGGCCGCCCACCGGAAACGGGCACGCGACATGTGCATGTCTTCCTCCCTGGATTCGCCCGCCGCGATCTGCGGCACCGGGCCGGCCGGGACATCGCATTGTGGTGGACGTCCCGCCGCATCCAGACATTAGGTGCCGCAAACTCCCACAAACAAGGGCAGATCAAGTCCCAACCTGGCCACCGGTCAATACTTAAATCAAGTCTGCCCAACCGTGCAATGCCACTTGCCGCAAATTGACCCGGATATGTGATATCCCGTCCCGCTCACCGGGAGCACGTTCCCAACCGCCGGCGCGAACGGCCGAACATGGACCATGCCGTGCGCTCACCAGGCCATCGCCAACCTGATCTACCGCTACGCCGAGTGCGTGGACAACGCCGACTTCGCGGGCATCCGCGCCCTGTTCGCCGACGCCGCCTTCACCGGCAGCGGCGGCACCCTCCACGGCGGCGATGCGATCGCCCGCATGTTCGAGAAGACGGTGATCGTCCATGAGGACGGCACCCTGCGCACCAAGCACGTGACCACGAACGTCGCCATCGAGGTAGACGAGAACGCCGGCACCGCGACCTCAAAGGCGTACTACACGATCCTGCAGGCCGCCCCGGGCCTCCCCCTCCAGCCCATCGCCTGCGGCACCTACCACGACACGTTCGAGATCCACGAGGACCGCTGGCGCTTCACCGAACGCCGCATAGCCATGGACCTGGCAGGCGACGTGACCCACCACCTGGCCCACCCCGAGTACCTGCCCGCCAACGTCCGCCCGACCCCGTAAGTCGGCAACGCGCCCGTCCTGGGCGTCGACGGCGTCACTCGCTCCGGGTGCGGAGGCTCCGCGCCAGGGTGGGGATCATCACCGCCGCAGGGACGAGGTGCAGCGCGAGAAGGGTGGTGACGGCGGCAGTGCCCGCGCCGGAGAGCAGAGGCGGGACCAGCGAGATCGCGGTCAGCGGCACCGCCGTCCACACGAACCGCGCTGCGGGACGAGCGCTCCAGCGGAGAAGAGCGGCGGCGATGACGATGCCGACGACCGAGAAGAAGCCGGTCACCACGGCGAACCCGCCCAACGGGATCGTCTCGCCGCCATCGGGGATCTCGAAGTCGACACCGGCGGCCCGGGCGAGCGCGGCGGCGAGGGTGGTGGCCGTCACCGCCGCGAGCGCGGCGACCAAGCCGCTGCCCACAAGCCCGCGGAGCCGACGGGCGCGGCTGGTCCGGGCCGGTGCCGCACCTGCGGCGACTCCGGTGTCATTCACGCTGTTCATGTCATCGCCCATCGTTCGGTATTCGGCGTGGGTGTCGGCCGGCATGTGGCGGCTCTGGTCTTGGGCATGGTGATCCGCACCCTCGCCGTGCACCGGCGAGGGTCGCGCAGTGCGAGTGTCCGCGCCAGGGCTACTCAGTGCCGTCCGCCGACAGGCGCTCAGGCAGCTCGAGCCGGGGGAACTGGTCGGCGTGGAAGGTGACGATCTCGGTGATCGCGCCGCCGGTGATGCGCAGGACGTCGATGGTCAGCGGCAGGTACGCGCCTTCCCCCTCCTGCCACAGGTAGAAGGCGAGGGCGGGCTGCCGGTTCACGGACGTCTGGACGGCGCGCAGGCCCGTCATGCCCTCGAAGCCGTCCTGGACCCAGTCGTTCACCACCGCGTCGCGGCCGACCTGCAGGCCCGGCGTGGGCGGCATCGAGCAGCGAACGTCGTCGCGCAGCAGTGCGGCGAGCCGGTCGATGTCCGTCGCCACGCTGGCGTCGGTGAAGCGGCGCACCAACTCGCGCGTGCCGGCGTCGTCCTCACCACCGGTCCAGTCCTGCCGCTCGGCGGGCAGGTGCTCCCGCATACCGGCGCGGGCCCGCTGCAGCGCGCTGTTCACGGAGTTGACCGAGTCCCCGAGAAGCTCTGCGACGTCCTTGGCCGGCCAGCCGACCACGTCCCGAAGGATCAGCGCAGCGCGCGGACGCGGCGCGAGGTGCTGCACCGCGACCAGGTACGCCAACTCGATCGTCTCCCGCGCGACGGCGACGGCCTCCGGCTCGTCCGCATCGCTCACGGGCAGTTCGTCGAGCAGCCGGTCCGGGTAGGGCTGCAGCCACAGCACCTCGCCGCCGGTCGCGGGCTCCGGGCGGCGCTTGGCGAGCAGGTCCAGGCAGGCGTTGGTCGCGATCCGGTACAGCCAGGCCCGGAGCGTCGACCGCCCCTGGAAGGTCTCCCGCCGCCGCCAGGCACGCAGGAACGTCTCCTGCACGGTGTCCTCGGCGTCCTCGAACGACCCGAGCATCCGGTAGCAGTGCACGTGCAGCTCCCGCCGATGCCGCTCCGCCAGCCCCGAGAACGCCGACTCGCCGACCTCACCCAGACCGCTCACACCCAGCTCCTCCAGCAGCGCGTCCGCACCCATCACGTCATCCTTCCGCCTCGTCATGTCCCGTCGTATGTATGACGGCTGCGCACGCGACAACTCATCACCGCGGTCTGGTCGGAGTAGCTGAGCATCCTCGTCCGGGTGCGCTACCGCTTGGTCATGGTCGACGGTGCCGAGCGCTGAGTGCGGGAATCGCCTCGATCTTTTCCGGTGTGAGGTCTTGCCAGATGACGCCCCCCGGCCGGCGCCGATCAGGGCACTCGATGACCTCGTCCGGCGTGACGATCAGGGCGACATCGATGAGGCCTTCGCGGCTCTTCGACGCCATCACAACCTTCACCAGCCCCAGGGGCCGGGAAACATCGTCCACTACCGGACGAATGACCCATCGTCGTATCGCTTGAATGCGCGCCCACCCGAACGCCATACCGTTCCGGTTCTCCCCCCTTCGGTTGGACGAAGCAGCGGATCGCCCGGCATATGGGCCAGTGATCTGTCACCGGACGGGGTCCGGCCGACTGTCGGCACGTGCAAAGTTCGGACGTGCGCGATTACATAGGGGTCCGGTGTACCCATTGACGTCAGCCCCGCGCGCCAACAGGCACGCCCGGCAAGCCGTCCGTCCGATGCCCTGACGGTTCGCCTCACCTGTGGAAGGAATCCGAGCGTGGGCCTGGACCACCCCAGCGGACCCTGCAAGGGGCCCGAGGTCGGCGACGAGCCCGCCACGCCGGGCAGCGGCGACACCCCACCGCCCAGAGCCACCGGATCGTCCAGCGAAACGCCCCGCGCCGACAGCCTCCGCGCGGCCGGCTGGAAACTCGACGGCCACGAGGAGACCGGCACCCAGCAGCGCGGCGACCGCGACCAGCGGACCGGCGAGACATCCTCCGCCGTCCCGGCCGGCGACCAGCAGAGCGGCCCCGGCGAAACCGGCCCGGCGGGCAAGAAGGAGCCGGAGACCGGCAAGCCCGGAACCGAAACCGGTTCCCACGCCGGTGAGCGCGACAGCGAAGACGGCCGCCCCACAACCGGAACCTCCGAAACGGCAGGTACGGGCGAACGCGACCAGGACCCCCGCGCAACCGACACCCGCCAACTCCCACCGCAGACCGACACCGGCACGGCCGACACGTTCACGAGCCGGGACAACGGCGAGCAGCCCAAGGACCCCGCCGGCCGGACGGAACCCACCGCGGACCGACCGAAGCCCACCGCCGACAAAGCCGAACCCCTACAGCAGACCGACACGCCACCGGCCACCGGCCCCGCCCCCACCGGCCCGCCCATGACCCGCGCCGAGAGCCTCCGCGCAGCGGGCTGGCAGAGCCCCGAACTCCCCGACCACCGGGCACCCCAAACCGGAACCGCCGACACCGCTCCCCAGACAGAACAGTCACGGGAGCAGGACGGCCAGGGACTCCCCCGGCAAGATACCCAGCCGCCGCAAAGCGACAGCCGTCCACCCGAGCAATTACCCGCCGGGGAACAGACCCTCCCGGACGAGACAACCGACCAAGGACGCCCACCGCAACCCGCACGGGCCGACACCACCGACCCGCAGGCAGCGGACGGCCCACCGGGCAACAGCCCGCAGCCCGACCACGAGCCGACAGGCGAGAAGACCGACCAGCCCTCCGGACCGCAGGACGGCCTGCCGGAGGGCGCAACGGACGAAACACAGGCCGGAGAGCGCGGCACCGAGCGACTCGGCGACTCCGCGCAGACCCCACCAATCCCGGACGGGCAATCCTCAGCCGACGGCCAGACGTCCCAACCCGAGTCAACCGAACAGCCCCCGGCCGAGCAGGATGAGCCGCACACCACCGACAACGCACCAGGCCCCCAGGAAACAGCGGACGACGAGCCCAAGCCGCCGGAACCACAGGGCGAACAAGACGTCGAGCATGGTAGGAATGCCGAGAACGACGGCACCGACCAGAACTCGAACGAGAACACACTTCCCTATCTCGGGCCATACAACCCGGACGGACAATTCACCCAGGCACTCGAGGAAGCGCGAGAAGGTAACTTCGATGCTACTCGATCAAGCGATTATCAGGAAACCACCACAGAAAATCCGCGATGGATCACCGAACCGCTCGAAGTCCAGCAATCTTCAACGCAGAGGGACTTTGACCCGACCGGAGCCGAGAGGGAGCCGGGAGTAGCGGCAAAGGCTCCGGACAGGAGAACGGACCGTGAAACGGAACTCGAACCAGGCATAGATAAATTCCGTCGCGCCACATGGGCCCGAGGCAGGGACCTCAAGAACGTCGGAACATTGGCCGATGACGCGACCGAAGGCTTGCTCGGCCCCCGGCCCCCTGCGCCAAGCGGGCACGCCGAAGTCGGCACCGGCCCCGCATATAGCCAGTCCGGTACTTCGGGGGCTACTCCAGATTCGTTCGTTGCTGCGCTATCCGCTGTTATGGTCGCGGCAGAGGCGGCCAGAGGAGCCAAGCAACTGACTTCACGGGTAATAGGTCTGATTAGGAGATGAACATGGGTGTAACCGATAAGCAAGTGGCGGCCCTCACCGCGCAACTCGCCGGCCGAGGCGACGAGCATAAGCGACTATTTGCGGAGCTTGATGCAGAAGAGGTGGGATTCGAATACTCTGCACTGGTTGGCGCCGCCGTAGCCCTGGCCGTCGATCGTCGCTTTGTCGAGAATGGTGAAATCGCGGACCGCAAAGCGGTCATTGACTTCGTCGCCGAGCTACGGTCCAGGACCTTGAAGGCGGCCGAGGCCCTTGACCCCACCGTGGCTGAGCAACTCATCCTGCAAAACCTGGGGAAGGGTGACATCAGCACACTGGACAATAAAACCGTCTTCGGTGCCCAGATCATCGTCCTGGCCGGCCTGATTGCCGACGAACAGTTCAGCGAAGCTGAGTTGACCTCGTTCATGGCAACCGTGCGAGGAGTCGCCGAAACCTGGGTCTCCAATGCCAGTTGAGCCGGGCACCCAGATCAGTGACTCGCACAAGCAAGCGGTACAGGCGCTGATTTTCGGTTCAGAGGGTGAATGGGAGTCGCACTTTTCCACCATCCTGGAGAAGGACAACGGCTCGCAGGGGTACTCGACGTTGCTCGCCTTCTCGGTCGGTACGGCGGTACGCAGGAGGTTCTCGGCCCCTTGGTCTTTCGTGGACGTGATCCGGTACGTCGCGGATCTGCGGATCGCTCTTGACCAGGACGCGAACGAACTCAATCCACGCCTGATCGAAGCGCTAATCCGCTTCCTCCTCGGCGATGACTCAGTGAAAGAAACTCTCACCGCCAGCGAGAACCAGGAGAACCTCGTGCAAGTCGAGACGCTCCTGCTACTGGCCCTCGTCGCCGAGGCAAATCTTGATGAGACCGGCGTGAACGAACTACTTGACGAAGCTGCGACCAGCGCTGAGCGTCAAGCGGAGGAGGATGTGGGTTACGCCGAGGAGCGGCTTGCGGCACGGCAGGTTGAGGCATCCGGTTCGTCCCGCTCCTTCTCGTAGGTCAGGCGGGACGTATCCGACAAGGTACGGGCCAGGGCCCCCTACCAGCACAACCTTCCCTGCACCCTTGCCGGCGCCAACACTTGAGGCATACCGGACGATTCGGACGCACGAATGGTGCACGTCCGGAATTTGATCGTGCCGATCTCCCGGACTCGGCCGCTCTTGGCGCGCGGGTCGAGTGTTTGCCCGAGCGTGACCGTACGATTACTCGATAGCGGCCGGTCGCGCAGAGTTAGCGAGCGGCACGAATCGTGTTCGGCACGACATCGGGAGGACGGTAATGCCGAGCCCCTACGTCCGCCGCCGGCGACTGGCGGCCGAGATACGCAAACTCCGGGAGAACCGCGGGCTCACGTCCGATGATCTGGCCCGTCTCATGTACTACAACCGCGCGAAGATCTCCCGGATGGAGAACGGGCAGAGCCGTCCGGACGTGGGCGAGATCATGAACATGCTCGACCTGCTCGAAATCACCGGCAGCCAGTACGACCAGCTCCTCCAACTCGCCCGCGAGGCCGCGCAGAAGGGGTGGTGGGACAAGTACGGCGTCTCTATGGGCCCCCGACAGAAGCTCGCGGCCGACCTGGAGTACAACTCCTCCACCGTCCGCAGCTACGACCAGACGGCTATGCCCGGCGCCCTTCAGTGCCGTCCCTTCATCGACGCTCTCGTCAGGCTGGAGGAGAGCCAGGGAGCGCTCGCTTACCAACCGGAGCGGATGGCCGAAGCCCGCGAACGCCGACAGCGGGAACTACTCAGGTCGGACGGGCCGACCTACGAGACCATCCTGGACGAGTCGGTGATACACCGGCTGGCGGTGCCCACCGACGTGATGATCGCTCAACTCGGGCACATGATCCAGACGGTCTCGGAGCAAGAGCGGGTCGCGGTTCGCGTGTTGAGGCACAACACACCGATCCCTGGAGGCTTCCTCCCCCAATCGTCGTTCTACCTCTACGACTTCGCCGAGCCGGGCGACCCGACAATGGCAGTAGTCGACACCGTCACCACCGACCCCATCCTTACCCAGCGTCACCAGGTCGTGAGGTATACCGGTATGTACAACCGCCTCAGAAGAGCCGCCCTCTCCCCACGAGCCAGCATCACCTTCCTCGAACGGCTAGCCAACCGGCTGGCAAACCAGACAGGATCGTGAACATGACCAAGCACTACTCCGGTTGGCGCAAATCCGGTCACAGCAACCCGGACGGGCACTGTGTCGAAGTGGGCCGAGCGTCCGACGGCACGATCGGCGTCCGCGACACCAAGCTTCACGGCAACGGCCCCATCCTGGAGTTCGCCAACGAGGAATGGCGGAACCTCCTCGACAGCATCCGCACCGACTCCCTCTGACCCTTCCAAACCCATCACCGGCCTTGAGACGATCCCCCTCGCCCCAAGGCTGGTCGCGTTCTCGTCTGAGGCCGTCCGCACTCACTCATCCAGGCAGGGCTCCGGCCCTTCTCGTGTTATTGATTGTGATGTCCGATTGTGGCGGGGCAGCGGCGGGGGCCTCGCTGGTGGTGGCGGTTGGCGGCGGCGATGTTCGTCCAGCCGCAGAGCTTCAAGATGCCGATGGAGAGGTTGCGCAGAGTGGCCATGACTGCGGGTCCGTGGCCGACGCGGATCTGGGAGGCCTCCTCGCGGTAGGTGACATCACGGACGTGGTGCAGCGCCTCGATCTGCCGGTGGCGGCGGATCCAGGTGGCGATGGCGGTGTGGTGTCGTGTGTCCCGCAGCCCTTTGCCGTCGCCCGGGCCTTTCGGCGCAGTTCGGCCAGTTCCTTCTTCTCGCTGGCGCCCAGTCCGTCCAGATCACGATCTTCGATGGCTGCCTGACGGATCCAGTTGCTCAGGCACGACTGACTGATGCCCAGACTCTTGGCCAGCGCGGAGACCGACTTGTCCCCGGTCCGGGCCAGCTCGACGGCGCGGCGCCGGAACTCCGGCGGGTGAGGTGGTGGCACGAGACACTTTCTTCCCAAGTTGATCAAGGCCAACTCAGATCGGGTGTCCGTGGAACGGGGGGAAGCTCACCACGGACCGGAACACGCGCTGGTCGGCGCCCGCCCGAGGTACGCGACACGTAACTGGTCGAACACGCCAGCCTCGTCCCGGGTCAGACTGGTGATGGTTGCCGCGGACGGGCCATGCGGATGCAGCGGCGGCGACACCTCGGCAGCACCGTGACCGGTCACGGCTTCGGTCACCAGGGGTAGGTGCCGCCGGTTTCGTTGAGGAAGACGCCGGTTTCGGGGGCGGACGTCTGGCGGGCTATGTGGGCTCCGCCCTCTTCTGCGGTGAGGGTGCCTGTGTGGCCGTTGAGGTCGGTGGCGCAGAAGCCCGGGGAGAGCGCGTTGACCCGGATGCCCGAGTCGCGTAGGGCGTTGGCATAGATGAGCGTTATGGCGTTCAGGGCCGCTTTGGACGAGTTGTAGCCGAGCAGGTTCGCGTACTGGGCGAGTTCCTCGCCAGGGTTGCTCAGGAACGCGAAGGTGCCCAGGCCGCTGGTGACGTTGCCGATGTAACCGGACGGCGATCGGCGGAGGAGCGGGAGCATGGCGTTGGTGACGGCGATGACGCCGAAGACGTTGGTCTCGTAGATCTCGCGGACGGCCGTTACCGGCATCTCGCCGGGTGGGCGTGACTGGTCGCGGGTGATGGCGGCGTTGTTGACGAGGACGTCCAGGCGTCCGTAGTCGGCTTCGATCAGCTTGGCCGCGGACGTGATCGTCGCGGGGTCCGTCACGTCCAGGTGGACGAAGCGTGCGTCCAGGGCTCGATTGGTCAGGCCGGCGGTGGCGGTCTCTCCGCGGCCGGGGTCGCGGGCTCCGAGCAGGACGGTGTGGCCGTCCTGGGCGAGCGCGGCGACCGTCGCGAGGCCGATGCCCTTGTTGGCACCGGTGATCAAGACGATCTTCTTGCTGGTCATGGGGACACCCTCGCGGTGGGCGGCGCGAAGCGGGAGAGCACTGTTGAGGCTGGTATCGGCGGTCCCATGGTGGAGGGGGCGCCGGACGGCGAGACTGGGTGCGTGGAGTACGGGGATCGGGCGGAGCTGGCCGCCTTCCTGCGGCGGTGGCGGGCGCGGATCCAGCCGTCCGACGTCGGTCTCGAGCCAGGGCGGCGGCGCACGCCCGGGCTGCGGCGGCAGGAGGTCGCTCAACTGGCGGGCATGTCGGTGGACTACTACATCCGGCTCGAGCAGGGGCGGGGGCCGAGGCCGTCGCGGCAGATGCTCGCGGCGCTCGGGCGGGCGCTGCGGCTGACCGACGACGAGCGGTCGCACCTGCACTATCTGGCGGGTGAGGTGCCGGCGCCGCCTCACCCGCCGGTGCGGGAGGTGCGGCCGGGCCTGCTGCATCTGCTGGAGCGGCTGGACGATACTCCCGCGCTCGTCTGCGATGCCAAGTACGACATCCTCGCGTGGAATCCCATGGCGGCTGCGCTGCTGGGCGATTTCGGCTCGGAGCCCGAGGGCGAGCGCAATGTCGTCTGGCGGTTCTTCGCACGGTCGCAGTCCCGGGATCGGATCGATCCTGGTGACGCCCGCCGGTTCGCTCGGGAGGCGGTGGCCGATCTGCGTGCGGTGGCGGCTCGGTACCCGCGCGATCCCGGCGTGCGGGGATTGGTCGAGCGGCTGCTGGCGGCGAGTGCCGAGTTCCGGACGCTGTGGGACGAGGGTGAAGTCGCGGTTCGGCGTTCCACGCGCAAGCGGATCCGGCATCCGGTGGTGGGGTGGCTCGATCTCGAGTGCGATGCCCTGCATGATCCGGCGCGCGATCAGTGGACCGTGTTCTACACCGCAGGGTCCGAGGCGGCGGCCGAGGCTCTGCGGTCATTGCGGAGCCTGGCCGCCGCCGGGTGATGCCGGGTCAGGGGGTCGGGACGCCTCCTCTCAGGTTCGCGGCGGCCCGCAGGGAGACTTCACCTGGGTGGGAGGTGTCTTCTGCGATCACGGCCAAAGTGATGGTGTTGCTGCCGTGAGGGTGGAGGATTCCGTCGGGGAGGGCGAAGTCTTGCTGGATTTCACCGTTGACGTACTCCCCCATGTTCCAGCCATTGATGAAGATGAGGGCTCGGTAATGGCCTGTGCCCTTGTCGACGTGCAGGGTTACGGGGACGTCCTGGTCCTTCGGGATGGATAGGTGGGTGTTGGTGCTGTACCAGCGGACACCTGGCTGGAGGGGGTCGGTCGGGGAGTCGAGTCGCCAGGACTTCGTGCGGGCGGACGGTAGGTGCCAGCCTTCTCGTTCGCCGTAGAGGCCACCTGTGCTCAGGGGGCCTCGGACTGGGTCTTCGGCTCGGGTTCCCTGGATTCGCCAGGTGACCGGGTTCGTTGTCACTTCGGCGTTGACCAGGCCGCGAGGTTGCTTCTGGCGGTAGTCGTCCGCCGTCCAGTCATCGTTGTGGCCCATGTTCTCGACCAGGACGGAGAGGACGGCCTTTGTGCCTTCATGGAGGAGGTTGGCTGGGATTTCGAAGCTGCCGGGGCCCGGGTTCTCATTGATCGGGGCGTCTGCGTCCTTCTGTTCGCCGCCGGCCGCCGAACCGAGGTAGCGGCCGTTCAGCCAGACCTGGTAGATGCCGTGCTTACCGGTGATCGCGTTCAGGTTCACGGTCTTCTCGGCGCCCCTTGCGGTGAAGTGGCCGCGATACCAGACGTGCCCGTGGTGGAAGCCGTAGTCGTCGGCATAGAGGACGGGCGGGTTCTTCGGCTTGATGGGGCTGACCGTGGTGGTGTGGTCGGCGACCTTCCAGGTCGAGTCGTCGAAGTCGGGTGAGGTTTCGGGGGCGCCTTGCTTTGCGTGCCAGTGCTTCAGGGACGGTAGTTTGACTGGGCGTGGGCCCTTTGCGTGGGCCAGGAGCGTGCCGCTTGGTGTTGTCCGGGCGTGGAGGTTCCTGCCGTTGAGGGTCAGGCGGTGCGCTGAGGTGAAGACCTCGATGTCGCCTGGCTCGGCCAGGTCTGCTCTTATCTCCGCTGTGTTGTTCTTGGTTTGCACAGAGCGGACCAGGTCGGTGCCCCGGACGAGGGTGTCGCCGGAACGCCAGAACTTGGCGGCTTCCGCCTCCGTGCCGATGAGGAGCAGTAGGGGCTTCCGGCCTCCGCCTGTTATCTGGATCCGGGTCAGGCCCTCGTGTTCGTAGTCGAGTTTGAGGTTGCCGTTGGAGTAGGCCGACTGCACCGAGCCGTCCAGGACCTTGACCTCAGGCCGTGAGTCGTAGCGGAGGATCGTCGTTCCCGCTACGCCTTCGGTGCCGTAGAGGACGGCGATGTCCCGGCCATTGGTGGTCGTGTGGGTGAGGAGTTCGGAGGTCGTCGCTGCCAGACGCTGGCCGCCCATGTCGTAACTGGCCAGGAGGATTTTCGCGTCCCTGCCTTTCAGGGTCACGGGAAGGTCGTAAGTGCCGTCCGGGGTGTTCCAGGTGAGGTTCGCCGACTGGGCGTCGTCGGTTTTGCGATCGGCGTGCCGGACGAGGACGAACTGCGTGCCGGTGTCGGGGTTCGCGCGGGCCTCAGTGTGGACGGAGGGGTTGTCGGACGCGGGAGCGTCGGCCGGATCGGTCTTGGTGAGGGTCGCCACCGTCGTGACGAAGAGGCCCTGGCGTTTGAACTCGTCGTACTTGGCGGTGAGCTGCCGGTTCTCGGTGATGGGCGCGCCGTAGTCGTAGGACGTGTAGACGTCGTTCGGCTGGGCGAGCCGCCCCCAGTTCGTGCCGCCGAAGGCCATGTAGTAACCGAACATCGTGGCGCCCGAAGTGATCAGGTTCGACTTGTAGTAGACCTTCATGTACTTCGGGCCGGTGAGTTCGCGGCACCTGTCGTAGCCGGCGCGGTTCGCGTCGATGGCGCCGGCCTGGTACTCGGCGGCATAGGCCGGCGCGTCGGAGCTGAGACGTTCGGTCACGCCCTCACCCCAGGTTCCCCAGATGTCGGGCTCACGGCACTCGAATGCCTGCGGGTAATCGTCCACGCCGGGGATCTGGACGGCGCCCTGACCCGTCGCCCATGTGGGCGTCCAGGACGCGTCGCAGCATTGGTTGTGGGAGATCGGGACGTCGATTCCGTGGGCGCGCGCCTGGCGCTGGATATCCTCCATGTAGGCCGGGTCGGTGTTGGCGGCGTACTCGTTCTCGGCGTTGTAGACGATGACGGATCCGCCGTGCGTGACCTGGTGCTTCGCGATGATCGGGTCGATGTGGGCGAGCCAGTCCCGGTAGGCGGCGGTGTAGTTCGGGTCGCTGGAGCGGGCGCGGCCGGGAACCGTCTTCAGCCATGCGGGAAGGCCGCCGCCGGTCGTTTCGGCGTTGATGTACGGGCCGGGGCGCGCGACGACATAGAGGCCGAGTTCGTCGGTCAGACGCAGGAGCCGGTCGACGTCCCTGACGCCGGTGAAGTCGTATTTCCCGGGAGCCGGTGAATGGTAGGCCCAGTCGAAGTACAGGGACACTCCGTTGAATCCGGCGGCCTTGATCTTCTCCAGGACGTCCCGCCAGAGGGCCGGGCTCGGGAGTCGGAAGTAGTGGAATTCGCCCGCCCACAGCAGGACGCGTTGCCCGTCCACGGTGAGCGAGTAGCGGTCGTAGCCGACGTGGTGCGTTTCGGCTTGCGCGGGGTGGCTGGGAGCCGGGGCCGTGAGGAGCGCGGCGGCGGTGAGGACGGCGGCGATGATGGCGGTGAGTTTGCTGTTGGCACGCATGGATGGCGTCCTTTGCAGCGGACCGGCCCGCCCCGGCGAGGCCGGGGCGGGCCGAGGGATTCATCGGGTGAGGGAGAACGTGCTCAGTCGGGTTTCGCCATTGAAGACCAGATACACGTCGTGGTCGCCACGGGCGTTCCGCACTTCGGCGGTGATCTCCTTGTAGGTGTACTCGTCGCCGGTGGACGGGACGTTCAGCGTTCCGGCGACCGGCCCGTCAGGACGGTCCAGGCGAACCTGGATCGTCGTCGCCGACGTGCCCGCCACACGTGCGGTGATCGTTCCGGTCGAGCGTCCCAGGTCGGCGTCCGCGAACTTCAGCCAGGAGTTCGCCGCGCCGGCGACCGCGTCGCCCTTCACCTTGGTTTCGTCGACCAACTGGATGCCGTTCTGGTCGTCGAAGTCGGCGGCGCGGGTCGCCTTCGACAGGTCCCGGTCGGGAATGCGCTCGCCGCGCACGTTGAGCGTCGTGTGCTGCCTGATGTCGGCGGACGAGGAGCCGATCAGCAGGTCCTGCTTCGACCTCTCGAC
The DNA here is from genome assembly GCF_040643275.1 of Spirillospora sp. NPDC047418. Classification (NCBI taxonomy): domain Bacteria; kingdom Bacillati; phylum Actinomycetota; class Actinomycetes; order Streptosporangiales; family Thermomonosporaceae; genus Spirillospora; species Spirillospora sp. NPDC047418. The sequence continues at coordinate 52,040 of NZ_JBEYTW010000027.1, read as the reverse complement.
CGTCCACTTGTCGCGGGTGACGTCCCAGATGGCGAGGTCGGAGGCGTCGAGCCGGAGTTTCGCCGTCACCGTCTTTCCGGGGGCGACGTGGACCTTGTCGAAGGCGCGCAGCTTCTGCAGAGGCTGCTTGACCCGCGACGTCCGCTGGTGCGTGTAGAGCTGGACGACCTCGTCCCCGGCCCTCTTACCCGTATTGGTGACGGGCACGGTGATGGTGACCGTCCCGTCGCTTCCCACGGAATGGCTGCTCAGCCGCGGCTCGCCGTACCGGAACGTGGTGTAGGAGAGCCCGTACCCGAACGGGTAGAGCGGCTTCCCCTTGAAGTACTGGTACGTCCGGTCCGACTTGATGATGTCGTAGTCGAGGATGTCGGGCAGTTGCTTCTCGGAGCGGTACCAGGTCTGCGGAAGCTTCCCGGACGGGCTCTCGTCGCCGAACAGAATGGACGCCAGGGCATTGCCCGTCTCGGCGCCCGCGTGGCTCGTCCACAGGATCGCCGGGACGTTCTCCTGCTCCCAGTTGAGCGTCGTCGGGTAGCTGTTCTCCACCACCACGACCGTGTTCGGGTTCGCCTTCCGGACGGCCTTGATGAGTTCCGACTGCCCTTCGGCAAGGGCCATCGTCGTCCGGTCGTGGTCCTCACGGCCGTTGATGAACGGCATGCTGCCGACCACGACGACGGCGGATTCGGCGCCCTTCACCGCCTTGACCGCCGAGTCGACGCCGCTGCTGACGACGTCCTTGGAGAACCGGGAGGCACCGTCCTTGGTGGTGAGGACGAGTGTCCCGTCGTCCTGCGTCTTCACATACGTCTTGGCCGGGTCGGCCCAGTCGTACGCCTTCTCGTAACCGGCGTACCGGAGCAGGTAATTGCCGTCGTCCTGCTTCTCCAGCTTGAACATCTGCTGGACGAACCATCCGTTCGGCTGGTCCTGGTCATTGGCGAACGTGTCGCCCCAGTTGTAGCGGCCGACGGTCTTGCCGTTCGCGGCGCTGCGCAGCGTCACGACGCCCTGGCCCCAGTCGAACACGTCGAACTGCGCCGTCGCGTCCGAAGCCGACGTGGGACCGGTCGCCAGAACGGCGCCCGGACCCGTCCCGCCCGCGATGTACTTCCCGGTCGAGACGTCCTTCAGCGCGATCCGGTCGACGCCCTCGCTCGACGTCACGGGACCGGCCGCCCGCTTCTTGATGCCGTCCAGCGGCGTGACCCGGTACGGCAGCGAGCCCGAGTACCAGTCGGTGTAGAGCGTGTCCGAGAGCGGCCCCACGACCGCGACCTTCCCGGACGAGACGGGCAGCGTCCTGCCCTTGTTCTTCAGCAGCACCATCTGCTCGGCGGCGGCCTCGCGGGCGAGTGCGCGGTGCGCCGGGCTGTCCACCGCCTCCTTGGTGATCTTCCCGTAGGGGCCGCCGCCCGGGTCGAACTCGCCGAGCCGCACCCGGATGCCGAGGATGTGCCCCACCGCGCGGTCGACGTCGGCCTCCGCGAGCAGGCCCCGCGACAGCGCGTCCTTGATCGCGTTGACGGTGATGGACGAGTTCGTGTCGTCGGTCGTGAAGCTGTCCACGCCCGCCTTCACGATCGCCGCGTCACCGGAGGGGAGGTCGGGGTAGTACTTCTGCGAGTTGACGATGTTGTTGGGCGCCCCCGCGTCGGTGACGTTGAACAGCGTCCGGTCCGTCCAGGAGCGGATGAGGTCGCCGGCGTCCGGCGTGACCGTCGCGGGACGGCCGTTGACCAGGTTGTACGACGTCATGATCCCGGTCGCCGCGTCCCGCGAGAGCGGGATCTTGAACGGGACCTCGTCGTACTCCTTCTGCACACGCGGACGCAGGCTGGACGACGTCTGGTCGCGGCGGATCTCGTTGTTGTTGGCCATGTAGTGCTTGAGCACCGGCGCGGTCTTGAGGTGGTCCGGGTCGTCGCCCTGCATGCCGTGCCCGTAGGCGGTGGCGAGCAGGCCGGTGAGCAGCGGGTCCTCGGAGTAGCCCTCCTCGTTGCGGCCCCAGCGCGGGTCGCGCAGCAGGTTGACGACGGGCGCCCACAGTTGCAGGCCCCACACGTCCGGGTTCTCGCTGTTGTAGCCGCGGGCCTCGTCGCCGACGGCCGAGCCGATCTTCTTGAGCAGCGCCGGGTCCCAGGTGGCGCCGAGGCCGACCGACTGCGGGAACACCGTGCCCTTGGCGGTCACGACGGCGCCGCTGTTGTGGACGTCGGTGGACCAGGCGACGCCGTGCAGCGCCTCCGTCCCCGTCTTGAACCGGCCGATGCCGAGGCGCGGGATCGCGGGCTGGTACTGGTGCAGGAGGGAGATCTTCTCGTCGAGCGTGAGGCGGCCGAGCAGGTCGTCCACGCGGGCGTCCACCGACAGCCCGGGGTCGCGGAACGGGTAGGTCTCGCGGGCGGCGGCCGGGGCCGCCCAGGTGAGGGGGGCCACCAGCGCGGCGGCCAGGACGAGGGTCAGCGACCGGCTGCGCCGGCCGGGGGGACGGGGGTTTCGATGGGGTCTGTTCACCGATTCTCCTCTGGGCTTGCCCCCGAGTGACATATCGAAGCGCTTCGATAACGGGCCGCGAAAGGCCCCGGGCCTCCTTCTCGTTGATGTCAGCGGACGGCGGCGCTGCTGGCGCGCCGGGTCAGGGTGGGCGGGAGCAGGGTCGCGGCGGGGACGGCACCGCCGTCGAGCTTGGCCATCAGCAGGTCGACGGCGCGGCCGCCCACCTCGTCGGCCGGGATCGCGACGGACGACAGCGGCGGCTCGGCGTGCTCGGCCATCTCGTCCGGGCACATCGCGACGACGGACACGTCCTGCGGAACGCGCCGCCCGGCCGCGCGCAGCGCCCGCAGCACCGGGCCGACGATCGGCTCGTTGTGGACGAGGACGCCGGTCAGCCCGGGACGTTCGGCGAGCAGCCGCGCGACCAGTTCCCGCGCCGCGTCCGCCGTCGCCTCGCACGGGTGGACGTCCCCGTCGAGGCCGTGCGCGGCGACCGCCTCGGCGAACCCGTCCGCGACCCGCTGCGCGTAGCCGGTCTGCCGCGCGTAGACCTCCGGCGGCGACCCGACCAGCGCGATCTCGCGGTGCCCGAGTCCGGCGAGGTGCTCGACGCAGACGGCGCCGGCGGCGTGGAAGTCCAGGTCGATGCAGGTCAGGTCGTCGGCGTCGGCGGGGAACCCGATGAGCACGCTCGGCCGGTCCAGGGAGCGCAGCAGCGGCAGCCGCGGGTCCTTCATCTGCACGTCCATGACGATCAGCGCGTCGACGAGCGCGCTGTCGGCGACGCGGCGCAGGCCGTCCTCGCCCTCCTCCTGGGTGAGCAGCAGGACGTCGTGGTCGTGCCGGCGCGCGGCGGTCACCACCGACACCGCGAACTGCATGACGACGGGCACCGCGATGCCGGAGCGCAGCGGGATCATCAGCGCGAGCACGTTGGAGCGGCTGCTGGCGAGGGCCCGCGCCCCCGCGTGCGGGCGGTAGCCGAGTTCGTGGATGCTCTCCAGGACGCGCCCCCGCGTCTCCGCGGAGATCGAGCGCTTGCCGCTCAGCACGTAGGAGACCGTGCTCGGCGACACTCCCGCGTGCCGCGCCACATCAGTGATCTTGACCACGGACCGTCCCGTCAGCGTCGAAGCGTGTCAAAGCGGGTTCGATGCTAGCCGCGGCCGGCGGCGGCCGGACGGCCGTCCGGGAGGGCCGCTCCAGCACGACCACGGCAATCGCCGCGGCCGCCAGCGCCCCGCCCGCGAGGGCCGTCCCGCGGACCCCGGTCAGCGGCAGCATCGCGCCGCCGAGCAGGGCGCCGCCGGCGATGCCGACGTTGAACGCCGACGCCGTCCACGCCGAGGCCACGTCGGTGTTGCCGGGCGCCGACTCCATCGCCCTGGCCTGCATCGCGGTCACGAAGGCGGGCAGCCCGAGCCCGAGCAGGACGAGCCCGCCGACCGCCGGGACCGCGGCCGTCCCGAACGCGAACAGCAGCAGCATGCCGCCCGCCAGCACGCCGGCCGCCGCGCCGAGCAGGGCGCGCGGGCCGCGGTCCACCACGATGCCGGCGATGACCAGCCCGGTGATGTCGGCGGCGCCGTTGGCGAGCAGCAGCGGGCTGATCGCCGAGCCGGGGAAGCCGCTGACGCCCGTGAGGAACTCGGTGATGTAGGTGAAGCAGGCGAACACGCCGCCGATGGCCAGCGTCACCGTGACCAGCAGCAGCCGGAAGCGGCGCGGGTCCGGCCGGGTCGCGGGCACGGCGTGCTCGCCGTCCCCGCCGCCGCGCGGCAGCAGCACGGCGACGGCGGCGAGCGACAGCACGCACAGCGCGCCGAGCGCGGCGAAGGAGGCCCGCCAGCCGGCGAGGCGGCCGAGCCAGGTGCCGAGCGGGATGCCGAGGACGACGGCGAGGGACCCGCCCGCGAACACGTAGGCGGCGGCGCGCCCGCGCAGCTCCGGCGGGAACAGCCCGGCCGCCGCCACGGCGGCGACCGGCCAGAACACCGCCTGCCCGAGCGCGGTGACCAGCCGCGCGCCGAGCAGCCAGCCGTAGCCGGGCGCCGCCGCCGAGGCGGCCGACATCACGACGAACAGCAGCATCACGCCGGTGAGCAGCCGGCGCCGCCCCATCCGGGCGGTCATCCGGACGAGCGGGACCGACACGACCGCGATCACGATCCCGTAGGCGGTGACGAGCATGCCGACGGCCGAGGGCGAGACGTCCAGGTCGTCCGCGATGAGGCGGAGCAGCCCGATCGGCAGGCTCTCGGTCGTGACGAAGCAGAACGCGGCGAGGGACAGGGCCAGCACCGCGGTCCGCGCGCGGCCGGTGTTCAGCTGCTCCTGTGCGTTCATGGGCTACCGCGCATTCACGGTTTCCCGCGGTGGGTGGCGATCGTGTCCCGGTACCAGTGGGCGCTGTCCTTCCAGGTCCGCTTCCCGGTCGGGTAGTCGACATGGACGAGGCCGAAGCGCTTGGAGTAGCCGTAGGCCCATTCGAAGTTGTCCAGCAGCGACCACGCGAAGTACCCGCGGACGTCGGCGCCCGCTTCGCCCGCCCGCTCCACGGCCGCGATGTGGTCGCGCAGGTAGTCGATGCGGCGGGCGTCGCGGACCCGGCCGTCCTCCACCGGGTCGTCGAACGCGGCGCCGTTCTCGGTCACCATCAGCGGGGTGCCGGGGTATTCGCGGTGCAGGCGGAGCAGCAGCTCCTCCATGCCGTTCGCGTCGATGGGCCAGCCCATCGCCGTGTAGGGGCCGGGCTGCTCGGCGAACTCGACGCGGTCGCAGCCGACGAACGGCGACGCCGCGCCCTGCCGGTGGCCGTCGGCGTGCTGGCGCGGAGACGTCCCGTCCCACACCCGGACGAGGGTCGGCGAGTAGTAGTTGACGCCCAGCACGTCCAGGGGCGCGGCGATGATCGCCTCGTCCCCGTCGCGGACGAAGCCCCAATCGGTGATGGACGCCGTGTCCTCCAGCAGGTCGGCGGGATAGCCCCTGCCCAGCATCGGGTCGAGGAACACGCGGTTGGAGACGGCGTCCACCTGCCGGACGGCCTCGGCGTCGCCGCGCAGGTGGTGCAGGTTGAGCGTGACGGAGTGCCGCGCGGACGGCGGGGTCACGCCGCGCAGCGCCCGCACGGCCAGCCCGTGCGCGAGGTTGAGGTGGTGGGCGGCGGCCAGCGCGGCGGCCGGTTCGGTGCGGCCGGGGGCGTGCACACCGGCCGCGTAGCCGAGGAACGCCGAGCACCACGGCTCGTTGAGGGTCGTCCACGTGTGGACGCGGTCGCCGAGGACGCGCCCGATCCGCTCGGCGTAGTCGGCGAACCGGCGGGCGGTGTCGCGCTCCGGCCAGCCGCCCGCGTCCTCCAGGTCCTGCGGGAGGTCCCAGTGGTAGAGGGTCGCGACCGGCGCGATGCCGTGGTCGAGCAGCTCGTCGACCAGGCGGGAGTAGAAGTCGAGGCCCTTCTGGTTGGGCGTTCCGCCGGGCAGGACGCGCGACCAGGAGATCGAGAAGCGGTAGGCGCCGATGCCGAGGGCCGCCATCGTCGCGACGTCCTCCTGCCACCGGTGGTAGTGGTCGGTGGCGACGTCACCGGTGTCGCCGTCGAGGACCCTGCCCGGCGTGTGGCTGAACGTGTCCCAGACGGACGGCGCCCTGCCGTCCTCCTGGGCGGCGCCCTCGATCTGGTAGGCGGCGGTGGCCGCGCCCCACAGGAACCCTTCCGGGAACCCCATCAGCTCTCCTCTTCCAGGGTGATGACCAGTTCGTCACCGGTCGCTTTGACGAGAACACCTTGTGGATGCTCTGACCGCTCGCCGCCCTCTACGGCCGCCACACGTGCGTTGACGAGGAGAACGTTCCAGGATCCCGCACCGGTCACGCGCACGTTTTCACCGTTTCTCACCGTGGTGAAGGCGGCGTCACCGACCTGGGTGACGACGGTGGTTCCGTCGGACGGCTCGTAGACGCGCAGCGTGACGCCGTCCGCATGGTCGTAGTCGGGACGGTCCTCCACCGCACCCTCGGGGATGACCGCACCCGGACGGACGAGCAGGGGAACGCTATCGAAGCCGTGCCGCTCCCGAACCCACCGGCCGCCCTGGACGCGTTCACCGGTCAGGTAGTGCGTCCACACGCCCTCCGGCACGTAGTAGGAGACGTCACCGCCGGACGAGAACACCGGCGCCACGAGGAGGTCGTCGCCGAGCATGTACTGGCGCTCCAGGTGCGTGCAGGCGGGGTCGTCGGGGAACTCGACGACCATCGCCCGCATCATCGGCACGCCCTCCCCGGACGCCTGCCGCGCGGCGCCGGCCAGGTACGGCATCAGCCGCATCTTCAGGCGGGTGAAGTCGCGCAGGACGTCCACCGACTCCTCGTCGAACAGCCACGGCACCCGGTAGGAGTGGCTGCCGTGCAGGCGGCTGTGCGAGGACAGCATGCCGAACGCGATCCACCGCTTGAACAGCGCCGGATCGGGCGTCCCCTCGAAGCCACCGATGTCATGGCTCCAGTAGCCGAACCCGGACGCGCCCAGGGAGAGGCCGCCGCGCAGGCTCTCCCCCATCGCCTCGAACGTCGACTCGCAGTCGCCGCCCCAGTGCACCGGGAACTGCTGCCCGCCGACCGTCGCGGACCGGGCGAACACCACCGCCTCGCCTTCCCCGCGCTTCTTGCGGAGCAGGTCGAAAACGGTCTGGTTGTAGAGGTAGGTGTAGTAGTTGTGGGCGCGTTCCGGGTCGGAGCCGTCGTGGTAGACGACATCGGTCGGGATGCGTTCCCCGAAGTCGGTCTTGAAGCAGTCCACGCCCATGTCGAGAAGCGCTTCGAGCTTGCCCGCGTACCATTCGCGGGCCTCCGGGTTGGTGAAGTCGACGACGGCCAGGCCCGGCTGCCACTTGTCCCACTGCCACACGTCCCCGTCGGGGCGCGTCAGCAGGTAGCCGAGCGAACGCCCCTCCTCGAACAGCGGCGAGCGCTGGCCGATGTAAGGGTTGATCCAGACGCAGACCCGCAGTCCGCGCTCCCGCAACCGCCGCAGCATTCCCGCGGGATCGGGGAACACCCGCGGATCCCATTCGAAGTCGCACCACTGGAACTCGCGCATCCAGAAGCAGTCGAAGTGGAAGACGCTGAGCGGCAGGTCGCGCTCCGCCATCCCGTCGATGAACGACGTGACGGTCTCCTCGTCGTACGACGTGGTGAACGACGTCGACAGCCACAGCCCGAACGACCATTCGGGGACGCGGGCGGGTCGCCCGGTGAGCGCGGTGTACTTGCGCAGGATCGCCTTCGGCGAGGGACCGTAGATGACGAAGTACCGCATCGACTGGCCCTCGACGCTGAACTGCGTCCGGGCGACGGCCTCCGACGCCACCTCGAACGACACGCGCCCCGGATGGTCGACGAACACGCCGTACCCCGCGTTCGTCAGGAAGAACGGCACGTTCTTGTACGCCTGCTCGCTGGCCGTGCCGCCGTCGGCGTTCCACACGTCCACCGACTGGCCGTTCTTCACCAGCGGCCCGAACCGCTCACCGAGCCCGTACACGAAGTGGTCGACGCCCAGATCGAGCTGCTCCCGGACGTAATGGCGCCCGTCCCCGGTGTCGATGACGGCCTGCGCCTTGGGCGGGCTACCGGTCAGCCGGCGTCCGTCCGCGAAGAAGTCGACACACCATTCCTCCCCGCGCCCGACCCGCACCGACAGCGCACCGGACGTCAGCGTCGCCGCGTCGTCGTCGACCGACACCGCACCGCCGGGATCGGTGGCCAGCCCGAAATCGGGGCCGCGCCGCCTCTCCCCCGCGAAATGCGTGAGGGTGACGCCGATGACGTCCGGCATCGGCGACTCGCACGTCACCGTCACCACCGGCCCCTTGAGCAGGTCGCCCCGGTGCCGGATCCGCTCGACGGGCGCATGCACCGTGAACGAATCGGTCCCGGCGTCGACGTCGAGGACCTCCACCGGATGAAACGCCTGCACACCCTCGCGCATCATCCAGTAGCCGTCACTGAACTTCATTACTTGATGGCCCCCGCAGTTAGTCCGCGCGACAGAGTGCGCTGGAAGATGAGGAAGAAGACGACGGTCGGGAGGAGGCCGAGCAGGGACGCGGCGCTGGACATGGTGGCGTCCATGAGGCGCTGGCCCTGCAGCACGCCGAGCGCGACCGAGACCGTCTGGTTCTCGTTGGAGATCAGGAACGTCATGGGGATCAGGAACTCGTTCCAGGTCCACACGAAGAAGAAGACGAGCAGTACCGACAGCGTCGGGCGCACCACCGGGACGACCACCCGCCACAGCACCTGCCAGCGGCCGGCGCCGTCGATCCGGGCCGCCTCCAGCAGCGGGCGCGGGAACGCGGCCAGCACCGACGACAGGAGGTAGGTGCCGAAGGCGGCCTGGATGACCGTGAACACGATGATCACGCTGAGCCTCGTGTCGTACAGGCCGACCTGCTTGGAGATGTAGTACAGCGGGTAGACGAGCGCCTCCTGCGGCACCGTGTTCGCCATGAGGAGCAGGACCAGCATCCACATCCGCCCCTTGATGCGGCCGATGCCGAGCGCGTAGGCGTTCAGCACCGACAGCAGGACGGCGAGGACGGCGACGGACCCGCTGATCAGGACGCTGTTCAGCAGGACGTGCCCGAAGTCGGTGCGCTCCCAGAACGCCCGCATGGCGTCCAGGTTGAAGCCGTCCGGCGGCGCCAGCGGGCTCTTGGAGGTGTACTCCTCCGGCGTCTTCAGCGCGTTGAAGACCACCACCACGAACGGGATCAGCATCACGCCCGCGAACGCGGTCAGCGCCACCAGCACCGCGTAGGCGGACGGCCCCCGGCGGCGGCGGTGCGGCGCGGTCCGCCGGTCGCGCGGCGGCGCGCCCGCCTTCTTCGTCAGCGTCGCCGTCATCGCTCCTCCAGTTCATTCCCCTGCAGGCGCAGGAAGACGACGGTCAGCGCGATGATGACGAGGGTCAGCACGGTCGCGATCGCCGAGCCGTAGCCCACGTCCGACTTCTCGAAGAAGTTGACCCACGAGTAGTACGCCGGGACGTTCGTCGCGCCGCCCGGACCGCCCTTCGTCAGGACGAAGATGTGCGCGAACGCCTTCAGCGCGGCGATCGTCGTCCACAGCAGCACCACGAAGATCTCCGGCCGGATCTGCGGGATCGTGATGTGCCAGAACCGCCGCCCCCAGGTGGCGCCGTCGATCTCCGCCGCCTCGTACAGCGACGGGTCGACCCGCTGCAGCCCCGACATGAAGATCACCAGCGGGAACCCGATCTGGATCCAGACCATCACCCCGATGACGCTCCACAGCGCGGTCGCCGGGTCGCCGAGCCAGTCGTGCGCGAGCGAGCCGAGCCCGATCTTGCCCAGCAGGACGTTCACCGCGCCGTCCTCGGGCGCCAGCAGCCAGCTCCACACCACGCCCGCGATGACGATCGGCAGCACCTGCGGCAGGTAGATGCAGGCGCGCAGCACGCTCGCCGCCCGGGGCCCGAAGTGCCGGCCGATCAGGTCGGTCAGCGCGGCGGCGAGCACCAGCCCGATCAGCGTCGGGACGACCGCCATCCCGAGGATGATCAGCGCGTTGTGCCCGAACGACGCCCAGAACTGCTCGTCCCGGACCAGCTCCATGTAGTTGCCGAGCCCGATCCACTTCGGGGTGCCGACGCCCGTCCACTCGGTGAAGCTCGTCCCGATGTTCATCAGGAACGGCACGCCGATGACGGCGGTGAACAGGAGCAGGCCGGGGAGCAGGTAGGGCACGTAGCCCCACTGCCCCCGCGACCGGCCGCGGCCCTGCGCCGTCACTTGGGCAGACCGTCCTCGTACGCCTTCTGGATGCCGCCGAGGACCTTGTCCGGCGACTCGCCGTTCATGAGCTTCTGCGTCTGCGACACCAGCACGTCGTAGAAGCCGGCGACGGGCCAGTCCGGGTAGTAGGCGAGCCCGCCGGACTTCGCGAGGGCGTCGAAGTCGTCGGTGAGCTTCTTGGCCTTGGGCTCGGTGATCGCGGCCGGGTCCGCGGCGACCGGGACGCCGCCCGCGTTGCCGAGGATGTTCTGCACCTTCTTCTTCATCGTGATGTCGATGAAGTCGTAGGCGAGCTGTTTGTTCTCCGAGCCCTTGGGGACGACCCACAGGTTGCCGCCCGAGCCGAGCGTCATCTTCGCGCCGGGCCACACGGCGGTCTCCCAGTCGAACTTCGCCTCGGAGGCGACCCGGCCGAACCACCAGCTGCCGGAGAACATCATCGGGAACTTGCCGCTCATGAACGCGACGCCCGCGTCCTCGGCCTTGAGGCTGACGGAGTTCTTGGCGATGTAGCCCTTCTTGACCCAGTCGGCGAAGGTCGTCGCCCCGTAGGTCCAGGCGGGGTCGTGGAAGTCGACCTTGCCGGTGTAGCGCTGGAAGGCCTGCACCCAGTTCTGGTCGGCCTTGTCGAGGGCGAGCTGGTAGACGAACTGGTGCGCCATGTACTCGGCGCCCGCGTTGGTCAGCGGCGTGACGTCCTTCGCGACGAACTTGTCCATCGCCGCGACGAGCTCGTCATAGGTCTTCGGGATCTCGACGCCGTACTTCTTGAACAGGTCCTTGTTGTAGTAGACCTGCAGGTACTCGGCGTAGTTCGGGACACCGAACCACTTGTCGCCGCCCATCGTGCCCTTGGCGTCGTACTTGGCGGTGACCTGGACGTTCGGGCTGATCAGCTTGTCCCAGCCGCGCTTGGTGACCTCGGGCGTGAGGTCGGTCAGCAGCCCCTGCTTGGACAGCAGACCGGCAGTCGCGTTGCCCTTGTTGTACTCCATGAGGTCGGGGGCGTTCTTGGAGTTCAGGACCATCGGCGCCGTCTTCTGGATCTGCTCGAAGCCCTTCTCCTCGAACTTCACCTTCACGCCGGGGTGGGTGGCCTCGAACTCCTTGATGGCCTCGTTCCACGCCTTGCCCATGGCGCTGTCCGGGGCCTCGTAGTGCCAGAGCTTCAGCTCCTTGCCGCCGGAGCCGCCGTCGTCGCCGCCGCACGCGGTGAGCGACAGCGCCGCCGCGGCAAGGGCGGCGAGGACGGCCGCGCTCCTGCCTGCCTTGATCATGGGTTTCCTCCGGGGGGGGGTGGGACCGAGGGCCGGACCTGTCGAACGGTGATCTGTCGAAGCGCTTCGATTGACCCGGATGCTAAGTCCTTGACCAGGGGCGACACAATAGGTCGCCCGGCATCAATTCGACCAAGGCCCCACTGACCTGCGGAAATGATCTGGGAGCGCTCCCAGTGCGGGCGTCAGCCGCGGCACGCGCCGCCGTTCAGGGTGAAGGCGGCCGGCGCGGCGTTGCCGCCGTCCTGGCGGCCGAGGAACCCGAACTCGGCGGTGCCGTGCGGCGGGATCGCCCGGTTCCAGTCCGCCGCCGTCACCGTGACGGACGGGCCCTCCTGCACCTGGCTGCCGTTCCACAGCTGCGTGATCGCCTGACCGTCCGGGAACTCGAAGCCGAGCCTCCAGCCGTCGATCTCACCGTCACCGAGGTTCGTGATGCGCACCGTCGCCTGGAAGCCCTGCGGCCACGTACCGTCCACCCGGTAGGACACCGAGCAGGCGGTGGCCGCGGCCGTCCCCGTCCCGGACGGGCTCGCGGACGGCGGTGCGGCCCGCTCGTGGGACGAATCGGGCGCCAGCGCGGCCAGCAGGACCGCCACCAGCGCCACGGCGCCGACTACGGCCCCGGCGATGATCAGCGGCCGCCGCGCCGACCCCGCCGGCCGGTCCGCGGGCGGCGGCTCGTCCAGGACGCGCGTCCTCTGCCGCTCGCCCTCCGGCTCCGGCCCGGCGGGCGCCCGCGCGGCAGCGGGTTCGGCCGGGAGCTCGCGCCGGCCTAGGTCGGCGGGCACGTTCGCGGCTCCGGCCGGGGGCAGCTGCGCCAGCTGGACGCCGGCGGCGTCCGCGAGGACGCGAGCGGCTTCGCGGGCGGTGGGCCGCGTCTCGGGGTCCTCGCGCAGGCAGTCGCCGGTGAGGGCGGCGACCTCGTCCGGGATCTCCGAGCCGCCGGTCAGGCACGCGCGCAGGACCACGCCGAGTGAATACATGTCGGCGGCCGGGGTCGGGTGCGCGCCGGTCAGGAGTTCGGGGGCGACGTAGGCGGGCGTGCCGAGGACGGGCCCGCCGGCCGTGGCGGGGCCGGTGAAGGCGATGCCGAAGTCCAGGACCTTCACGCCGACCGAGGTGAGGAAGACGTTCGCGGGCTTGACGTCGCGGTGGACGATCCCGGCGGCGTGGGCGGCGGCCAGCGCGTCCGCGACGCGGGCGCAGATCCCGGCCGCCTCGCGCCAGGGCAGCGGCCCGCGCGACAGCCGCGCCGCGAGGCTCTCCCCGTCCAGCAGTTCCATGACGACATAGGGCACGCCGCCCTGCTCGCCGTAGTCGTAGACGCCGGTGATGCTGGGGTGGGTGAGGCCGGCGGCGGCCTGCGCCTCCTGGCGGAGCCGCCGGGTGAACTCCTCGGGCCATCCCGCTCCGGGCACCTTCACGGCGACGGCGCGGTCGAGCACGAGGTCGACCGCGCGCCAGACGGTCGCCATGCCGCCGGCGCCGAGGGGCCGGTCGAGGCGGTAGCGGTCCCCCAGGCGGTCGCCGGGGGCGACGATCTCGGGCATGGACGAAGCCTATGCCGGAGTCAGGGGACGAGGTACCGGGTGTCGCGGGCGTCGGTGATCGCCATGTGGCCGGGCGCGTGCCCGATGGCGAGCTTCGGGCGGGACGCCATGACCGCCGCCTGCGGGGTCACGCCGCACGCCCAGAACACCGGGATCTCGTCCACCCGGATGTCGACCGGGTCGCCGAAGTCGGGCGCGCCCAGGTCGTCGACGCCCAGTTCGACGGGGTCGCCGATGTGCACGGGCGCGCCGTGGACGGACGGGTACCGGGCCGTGACCCGCACGGCGTCGGCCACCTGCGCGGCCGGGACCGGGCGCATCGAGACGACGAGCGGGCCGCCGAACGCGCCGGCGCGGCGGCACATCCGGTTCGTCCGGTACATCGGGACGTTCCGGTTCTGCTCGATGTGCCGGACGGGGACGCCGGCCTCCCGCAGCGCGTCCTCGAACGTGAAGCTGCACCCGATGAGGAACGAGACGAGGTCGTCGCGCCAGTACGCGGTCGCGTCCGGCACCTCGGCGACCGGTTCGCCGTGCTCGTAGACAACGTAGCCGGGCAGGTCGGTGCGCAGGTCGCCGCCGAACAGGGAGGCGGACGTCCCGCCGGGTTCGGTGACGTCCAGGACCGGGCACGGCTTGGGGTTGCGCTGGGCGAACAGCAGCAGGTCGTAGGCGTCCTCGCGGGGCACGCTGATGAGGTTCGCCTGCGTCCAGCCCGCGCACCAGCCGGAGGTGGGGACGCGGAGGCCGGCCCGGAACAGCGAGCGGGCCTGGTCCGGGCTGAGCGCGCCGGGGTCGATCGGTGCGGTCATCGTGGATCCCTTCCGAGAGTCGGGGCCGGGTGCGGCCGGAAACGGAGCCGCTGGCCGGGGCGGGCCTGGGCGGCGCGCCCGATGTCGGCGGACGCGACCACCGCGATGACGGGATACCCGCCGGTCAGCGGATGATCGGCGAGGAACAGCACGGGCTGCCCGGACGGCGGCACCTGGAGCGCCCCGGTGACCGTCCCCTCGCTGGGCAGCTCGCCGTGCCGCGCGCGGGCCAGTCCCGGCCCGTCGAGCCGCATGCCGACGCGGTCGATGTCGCTGGTCACCGTGTAGGGGGCGGTGAAGAGCGCGTCGAGCGCGGCAGGGGCGAACCAGTCGGCGCGCGGCCCGGGTACCGCGCGCAGCCCGACATCGCCGGCGGCCGGCGGGCGGACGGGCAGGACGTCCAGCAGCGGGGCCTCGCGTGGCGGCGGGCCGGCCGGGAGCAGGTCGCCGGGTTTGAGCGGGGCGGGTCCGAGGCCGGCGAGGGTGTCGGTGGCGCGGGAGCCGAGGACGGGCGGGACGTCGATCCCGCCGCGCACCGCGAGGTAGCTGCGCAGGCCAGCGGGCGGGGTGCCCATCCGGAGTTCGGCGCCGTCCGGGATGTGGAAGACCGAGTAGGGCGCCTCGGGACGGCCGCCGATCAGCAGCGGGACGGGTGCGCCGGTGACGGCGGCGAACAGGCCGCCCCGGCAGCGGACGCGCAGCCCGCCGAGGGTGGTCTCGATCGCGGCCGCGCCCGCGGGATTCCCGACGGCGCGGTTGGCGAGGCGAAGGGAAACCGGGTCCGCGGCGCCCGACACCCCCACGCCGAGCGCCGCCAGACCCGGTCGGCCTAGATCCTGAACTGTCGCCAGCGGACCTGATTGGAGAACGTCCAGGCCCCGTTTCATGGTTCCCGCTCCACGAAACGAACCGAGATTCCGGGGCGGAGCAGGGCGGGCGGGTCGCGGTCGAGGTCCCAGAGAACGGCCTCCGTGCGTCCTATGAGCTGCCAGCCGCCCGGGGACTCGACCGGGTAGACGCCGCTGTAGCGCCCGGCGAGACCGACCGCGCCCGCCGGGACGCGGACGCGCGGGACGGCGCGGCGCGGGACGTCCAGCCGCGGGTCACCGCCCTCCAGGTAGCCGAATCCGGGCGCGAACCCGGTGAACGCGACCCGCCACGGGGTCCCGGTGTGCGCGGCGACCACCCCGGCCGGGGTGAGGCCGGTGCGTTCGGCGACCTCGCCGAGGTCCGCGCCGTCGTAGACGACGGGGACCTCGACGGTGCCGGCGCCGCCGTCCGCCGCGCCCGGCCTGGTGGCGCGCACGGCGGCGGCGACCGCAGCCGGGTCGGCGCACGGGTCGAGCAGCAGCGTCAGCGTGCGGGCCCCCGGGACGACGTCGGCGACGCCGGGCGGCGGCGACGCGGCCAGCACCGCGTACAGGGCCCGCGGGTCGGGTGGTTCGACCAGCAGTGCCGCGTCGCCGCTCGGGAGGATCCGCACCCGTCAGCTCCAGAGGTCGTCGAGTTCGGACAGCGCGTTCCAGCCCAGGTAGAGCGACAGCAGCCAGGCGGCGGCGCCGAGGACGAGCAGCCAGACCGGGTACCGGTAGCCGCCGAGCAGGTCGCGGCGGCGCCCGGCGGCCCACAGCAGCACGGCCAGCCCGAACGGCAGGATCAGCCCGTTGAGCGCGCCCGCGAGGATCAGCAGCTTGGCCGGCGCGGTGCCGATCGCGAGGTAGATGGACGCGGAGACGAGGATGAACCCCACCACCAGGCGGTTGCGGTACCGCTCGACGAACGAGGAGAACGAGACGAGGAACGACACCGAGGTGTAGCTGGCCCCGATGACCGAGGTGATCGCGGCCGACCACATGATCAGGCCGAAGACCCGCAGCCCGGCCTCGCCCGCGGCGTGCTCGAACGCCGACGCGGGGGCGTTCTCCTTCGCCAGGGTCACGCCGCCGGCGACGACCCCGAGGACGGCGAGGAACAGCAGCACCCGCATCACGCCGGTGACGAGGATGCCGGTGACGGCGCTGCGGTTGATGTCCCGGACGTTCTCCGGCCCGGTCAGCCCCGACTCGATCATGCGGTGCGCGCCCGCGTAGGTGATGTAGCCGCCGACCGTCCCGCCGATCAGGGTGGTGATGACCAGGAAGTCGACGGTCTCGGGCGCGACGCTCTGCCTGAGCGCCTCCCCGAGCGGCGGGTCGGACACGAACGCCACGTACAGCGTCAGCAGGATCATGACGGCGCCGAGCACGACGACGATGCGGTCCATCGCGACGCCCGCGCGCCGGATCAGGAAGATCGCGATGGCGACCAGCGCGGAGATCCCGCCGCCGATCTTGACGTCCAGGCCGAGCAGCGCGTTCAGCCCGAGCGCGGTGCCGGCGATGTTGCCGATGTTGAAGACGAGGCCGCCGAAGACGTCCAGGGCGGCGAGCCCGTAGCCGGCGCCGGGCAGGACGCGGTTGCCGAGTTCCTGCGCGCGCATGCCGGAGACGCCCACGATGCGCCACACGTTCAGCTGGATCGCGATGTCCACCAGCACGGACACGACGATCGCGAACGCGAACGCGGCGCCGAGCTTGGCGGTGAACACGGTGGTCTGGGTGATGAAGCCGGGGCCGATGGCGCTGGTGGCCATCAAGAACATGGCGCCGAGGAGCGCGCCGCGGCGGGACGAGGCGGGTGGTGCCGGTGGGGTGTCCAGGGCGGTCCGGTCCGTCATGGGGGTGACCCTTCTCGGGTGTCGGCTTTCCGTCAGGGTAGAGATTGTTCAACAATCCAGCAATCCCCTTGTTGAGAGATTTTCCGGCCGATGGGATACGCTGGCCCCCACGCACGCGGGAGGGCGGTCGATGGCGCAGTCGTGGCTCGACGAGATCGCGGCGGCGCGGCACGGCCTGGACCGGTCGAGCACGGCCGCGCGGGTCGCCGACCTGCTCCGCGAGCAGATCACCGACGGGCGCCTGGTGCCCGGCGCGCGGCTCCCCGAGGAGGACCTGTGCCGCGCCGTGAAGGTGTCCCGCAACACGATGCGGGAGGCGTTCCGGCTGCTCGTCCAGGAACGGCTGCTCGTCCACGAGTTCAACCGGGGCGTGTTCGTGCGCCGCGTCACCGCCGACGGCCTCGCCGATCTGTACCGGGTCCGGCGGATCCTGGAGGGCGAGGGCGCGCGGTGCGCACCGGACGCCCCGCCCGAGGCCCTCGCCCGGCTGGAGGCCGCGGTGGTGGACGGCGAGCGCGCAGCCGCGGCGGCGCGGTGGCCGGACGTCGGCACCGCCGACATCCGCTTCCACCAGGCCCTCGCCGCGCTGGTGGGCAGCCCGCGGGTGGACGAGATGACCCGGCACCTGCTCGCCGAGATGCGGCTCGTCTTCCACGAGATGGGCTCGCCGCGCGAGTTCCACGAGCCGTACCTCGCCCGCAACCGGCGCCTCTACGACCTGATCGCGCGGCGCGAGTTCGCGGCGGCCGAGCGGGAACTGCGCTCCTACCTGGACGACGCCGAGGCCCAGCTCACGAAGGCCTACCGCGAGCAGGAGTGACCCGGCGCCCCATCACGGGGCGCTGATCACTGGGGTGCGTAGTTCATGACGTGGTCGTGCAGCAGTTGCGGCGCCTCCGGGTCGCCGCCGCGGAACGCCTCGATCAGCTCCGCGTGCTCGGCCGACTTGGAGTAGATCTCCGTGTGGTGGAGGCGCAGCGACAGGGTCGTCCACAGCTCGATGCCGAGCCCCTCCCACACCGAGACGAGCAGCCGGTTCCCGGCCGTCTCGACGATCTCGCGGTGGAAGGCGATGCTGAGCCGCATCTGCGCCTGCAGATCGCCCTCGCGCACGGCCTCCGCCAGCCGGCCGTTGTGCTCCTCCAGGGCGTCCACGCAGCCGGCGAGGCGGGGCAGCGCCAGCTCGACGGCCGACCGCTCCAGCCCGGCCCGGACGGGGAAGATCTCGGCGAGGTCGCGCTCGGTGAACTCGCGGACGCGGGCGCCGCGGTTGGGCAGCGACTCGATCAGCCGCTGCGCCTCCAGCTGGCGGAGCGCCTCGCGGACCGGGCCCTGGCTGACCCCGAGCTCGGCGGCGATCCGGCGTTCGACGACGCGCTCGCCAGGCTCCCACCGGCCCGAGCTGATGCCCTCCACGATGAACTCCCGGATCTGGTCGGCGAGTCCGGTGCGCAGCAGCTGGGCGGGCGTGTTCACGAAACTCGATCGTAGCGCCACGATGGGTAAGTACCTCGTGATGGGGTAGGCGAATCCTGACTCCGTGGAATATGATCGATCATAGATCAATGATGATCGGGAGTGTTGTGGCGATCCTACGACGCTGCCCCGGACAGAGGAAGGTCGCCGAATGGCTGAGACCGTCAAGGCCGCTCCGGCGCGAGGCCGGAGAACGCGCGGGAAGGGCTCGGAGTCCAAGAGCCCGGAGTCCACCGCCGCGACGCCGCCGAAGGTCCCGGCGGAGAACGCCGAGACGCTCGTCGGCTACTACCGGCAGATGCTCTTGATCAGGCGGTTCGAGGAGCGCGCGGCCCGCGCCTACACCGAGGCCAAGATCGGCGGCTACTGCCACCTGAACCTCGGCGAGGAGGCCACGGTCGTCGGGCTGATGGCCGCGCTGCGCCCCGACGACTACCTCTTCACCAACTACCGCGACCACGGCTACGCCATCGCCAAGGGCATCGGCGCGGACCGCGTCATGGCCGAGCTGTACGGGCGGTCCACCGGCGTGTCCAAGGGGTGGGGCGGGTCGATGCACCTGTTCGACGCCGAGCGGCGGATGCTCGGCGGGTACGGCATCGTCGGCGGCCAGCTGCCGCTCGCGACCGGCGCCGCGCTCGCCATCTCCTACAAGGGCGGCGACGAGATCGTCATGTGCCAGATGGGCGACGGGACGGCCGCGATCGGCGCGTTCCACGAGTCGCTGAACATCGCGGGCCTGTGGGACCTCCCCATCGTCTTCGTTGTGATCAACAACGGCCTGGGTATGGGCACGACCGTGGACAAGTCGTCCGCGGAGCCCGAGCTGTACAAGCGGGGCGCCGCCTACCGGATGGAGAGCGCCCGCGCGGACGGCACCGACGTCGTCGCGGTGCGGGACGCCGCGCGCACCGCCGTCGAGCGCGCCCGCGCCGAGAGCAAGCCCTACCTGCTGGAGACCATCAGCCCCCGGCTGAAGGGGCACTCGGTCGTCGACCCGGCCCGCTACCGCACCAAGGAGGAGAAGGACGCGCTGAAGGCCGCCGACCCCCTGGCGAAGATGGCGCTGGACCTGGAGGAGGCCGGGATCCTCTCGCACGAGGACCGCGACCGGCTCGACGCCGAGGTCACCGCCGAGGTGGACGAGGCCGCGAAGTTCGCCGACGAGAGCCCGGAGCCCGACGTCTCCACGCTGTTCGACTACACCTACGCCACGCCGGTGCCGGGCGATCTCCACCGGTTCCCCGCCGACCCCGTATTCCGTTCCTGAGAGGCACCTCCATGGCAACCGTGACCTACCGCCAGGCCCTCCGGGACACCCTCCGCGCCGAGATGCTGCGGGACGAGAACGTCCTGCTGATGGGCGAGGAGATCGGCCTCTTCGAGGGCTCCTACAAGATCACCGAGGGGCTGCTGAAGGAGTTCGGGCCAAAGCGGGTCCGCGACACCCCGATCGCCGAGGAGGGCTTCGTCGGCGCCGCGATCGGCGCCGCGATGCTCGGCCTCCGCCCGGTCGTGGAGATCATGACGATCAACTTCTCGCTACTGGCGCTGGACCAGATCGTCAACCACGCCGCCAAGATCTACGGGATGTTCGGCGGGCAGTCCAGCGTCCCGATGGTGATCCGCACCCCGGGCGGCGGCGGGCAGCAGCTCGGCGCCACGCACTCGCAGAACGTCGAGCTGTTCTACTCCTTCATCCCCGGGCTGAAGGTCGTCGCGCCGTCCACGCCGGCCGAGGCGTCGGCGATGCTGAAGGCCGCGATCCGCGACGACGACCCGGTGCTGTTCCTGGAGAACCTCGCCCTCTACAACACCAAGGCCGAGCTCCCCGCCCCGGTCGAGGACATCGAGCCCGCCGAGATCGGCCGGGCCGGCGTCACCCGCGAGGGCACCGACATCACGCTCATCGGCTACTCGCGGATGGCGCGGGTCGCCGGCGAGGTCGCCGAGAAGCTCGCCGCCGAGGGCGTGTCCGCCGAGGTCGTCGACCTGCGCAGCCTCCGCCCGCTGGACCGGGCGACCATCGTGGAGTCGGTCCGCAAGACCGGCTGCGCGGTCGTCGCCGAGGACGACTGGCTCACCTACGGCATCGGCGCCGAGATCGCCGCGACCATCCAGGAGGGCGCCTTCGACTGGCTGGACGCCCCGGTCCGCCGGGTCGCGATGGCCGAGGTGCCGCTCCCCTACGCCAAGTCCCTGGAGTCGGCGGCGCTGCCGTCCGCCGAGTCCCTGCTCACCGCCGTCCGCGACACGCTCCGCGCCACCGGCCGTCCCGTCCTGGAGCCCACCTCATGACCGACATCCTCATGCCGCGCCTCTCCGACACCATGGAGGAGGGCGTCATCAGCTCCTGGCAGAAGAAGCCCGGGGACGAGGTCGCGGTCGGCGACGTCATCGTCGACATCGAGACCGACAAGGCGGTCATGGAGTACGAGGCCTACGAGGCCGGCGTGCTCGAGGAGATCCTCGTCCCCGAGGGCGAGTCCGCCGCGATCGGCGCCCCGATCGCCAGGATCGCCCCGGCGGGCGGCGCCCCGCAGGCCGCACCCGCGGAACCGGCCGGGAAGGCCGAACCCGAGCCGCAGCCGGAACCCGCGCCCAAGGCCGAGCCCGAGGCCGCGGCGGAGCAGGCCCCCGCGCCCGCACCCGCACCCGCCGCTGCCGCACCCGCCGCCGCTGCCGCGCCGGCCGCACCCGCGGCGCCCGCGCGGGCGCCGGAGCGTTCCGCGGCCTCCCGCCCGCCGTCGTCGCCGCTGGCGCGCCGGCTGGCCCGCGACCACGGCATCGACCTGTCGGCGCTGAGCGGCTCGGGTCCGGGCGGGCGCATCGTGCGCGCCGACATCGAGGCCGCGATCCGCGGCGGGACCCCCGCCGAGGCCCCGGCCGCTCCGGCTCCCGCCGCCGCGCCGTCGGCCCCGTCCGCCCAGGCGCGCGCCGAGGACCCGGACGTCGAGGCCGTCCCGCTGAACCGCTTCCAGAAGGTGGCGGCCAAGCGGCTGACCGAGAGCAAGCGCAACGCGCCGCACTTCTACCTGAACCGCACGGTGGACGCCGAGGCGCTGCTGGCCTTCCGCAGGACGCTGAACGAGGCGCTCGCCCCGGTCAAGGTCAGCGTGAACGACCTGATCGTGAAGGCGGTCGCGACCGGGCTGCGCGAGCACCCGGCGGTGAACGTCTCCTACACCGAGGAGAACCTGCTCTTCCACAAGCGCATCAACGTCGGCGTCGCGGTGGCGGTCGAGGACGGCCTCATCGTCCCCGTCGTCAAGGACGCGGACCGCAAGAGCGTCTCGCAGATCGGCGCGGAGACCCGCGAACTCGCCGGCAGGGCCCGCGAGGGCAAGCTCTCCCTGAACGAGATGAGCGGCGGCACGTTCAGCGTCAGCAACCTCGGCATGTTCGGCGTCGACTCGTTCTCCGCGGTGATCAACCCGCCGGAGGCGGCGATCCTCGCGGTCGGCGCCGTCCGCGACGAGCCCGTCGTGCGGGACGGGCAGGTCGTCCCCGGCAAGCGCATGGCGGTGACCCTGTCGGTCGACCACCGCGCCACCGACGGCGCCACGGCCGCCAGGTTCCTGGACCGCCTGGCCGGCCTGCTGGAGAACCCGGTGCTGATCGTCGCGTAGCGGTACCGGGCCAGAGCACGACCCGGCCGCCCGCGATGTCGAGCGTGCGGCCGGTCGGCCAGGCGGACTGGGACGAGGCGGGGAAGAGGGCGGCGGCCGCGACGCCGCCCGCCCCGTCCGGCCCGAGCCTTGTCGTCGTTTTGACGATATGTGATCATTGCGGACATGTCGCTGCATGTTCCGCTGGGTCCGCTGCTCGATCCGGCCTTCCACCTGGGGTCGGTGCCCACGACGTGGGCGGAGCTGCTCGGCTTCGGGACCGGCGCCGTGAACGTGTGGCTCGTCGTCCGGCAGAACATCCTGAACTGGCCGATCGGCATCGCGAACGTGATCCTGCTGGGGCTGGTGTTCCTGGACGGCGGCCTCTACGCCGACTCCGGGCTCCAGGTCGTCTACGTCGCGCTCCAGGCGTACGGGTGGTGGGTGTGGCTGTACGGCGGGAACGGCCGGGACGCGCTCCCGGTGCGGCGGACGCGGGCGGCCGAATGGGCGGCGCTCATCGCGGCGGGCGCCGCCGGAACCGCCTTCCTGACCTGGGCGCTGTCGGTCTGGACCGACTCGACCGTGCCGTTCTGGGACGCCCTCACCACCGCGATCTCGCTCATGGCGACCTACGGGCAGTCGCGGAAGCTGCTGGAGTCGTGGTGGCTGTGGATCACCGCCGACCTGGTGTACATCCCGCTCTACTTCTACAAGGACCTCAAGCTGACCAGCGTCCTGTACGTCATCTTCCTGACGCTGTGCGTGTTCGGGCTGCTGGCGTGGCGCCGCGACCTGCACGCCCGCACCGCGACCCCCGCGCCGGCGGCCGCGTGAAGTACGCGCACGGGCTCGTCATCGGCAAGTTCTACCCGCCGCACGCCGGGCACCACCATCTGATCGACACCGCGGCGGCGGCGTGCGCCCGGGTCAGCGTGGTCGTCGCGGCGTCCACCGTCGAGAGCATCCCGCTCGCGCTGCGGACGGCGTGGCTGCGCGAGGCGCACCGGCAGCCGCACGTCGAGGTCTTCCCCACGGTGGACGACGCCGAGATCGACTACGAGTCCGACGAGATCTGGTCGGCGCACGTCGCGGCGTTCCGGGCGGGCCTCGCGATGCGGTCGGGGCTCGGCGTGCCCGTCCCGCCGGTCGACGCGGTGTTCAGCTCGGAGGCGTACGGGCCGGAGCTGGCCGCACGCTTCTCCGCCGTCCATGTGGCGGTCGACCCGCCGCGCGGCCGCTTCCCGGTCAGCGGCACCGCCGTGCGGGCCGATCCGGTGGCGAACTGGGAGTTCCTGTCACCGCCCGTCCGGGCGTACCTGGCGCGGCGGGTCGTGGTCGTCGGCGCCGAGTCGACCGGGACGACGACGCTGGCCCGCGCGCTCGCCGCCCACTACGCGGCGCGGGGCGGCGTCTGGGCCGCGACCCGCTGGGTGCCCGAGTACGGCCGGACGTTCACCGAGGAGAAGCTGGCCGCCGCCCGCCGCGCCGCCGGCGACCCGTCGCTGTGGCTGGACGACCTGGTGTGGGAATCGGCGGAGTTCCGCCGGATCGCCGAGCACCACGCGGCCCTGGAGGACGCGGCGGCGCGATCGGGTTCGCCGCTGGTAGTCTGCGACACCGACGCGTTCGCCACCGCCGTCTGGCACGAGCGCTACGTCGGTACCCCGGCACCCGAGGTGGAGGCCGTCCACGAGCGCGTCCCGCATGATCTGTGGATCCTGGCGTCGCCGGAGGGCGTCCCGTTCGAGCAGGACGGCTGGCGCGACGGCGAGTCGATCCGCGGCTGGATGTCGGGCCGCTTCCAGGAGGAACTCGAGAAACGGGACCTGCCGCACATCACCGTGACGGGCCCCCACGAACACCGCCTGGCCACCGCCGTCGCCGCGACCGACGCCCTGCTCACCGAGGGCTGGACCTTCGGCAACCCGCTGACCCCCTAGCCTCCCGATCGGGGATCTGAGCGAAGCGGGCCTCGGCCCACCAGCCGTACGGCCTGGTCGAGACGCCGGGCACCGACTAGTCGTCATAGGTCAGGCCGTATCCGAACGGGAAGAGGGGCTTCTTTCCGTCGCCCTTGTTGATCGGCTCCTGGTCGCCACTCCGCATCCAGGTGACCGGGAGCCTGCCCCTGAAGTCGGCGTCGCCGTAGAGGACGTCCGCGACGCCCTCGCCCTCGGTGCCCGGCAGCCAGGCCGCGACCAGCGCGTCCCATTTCGGCAGGTCCTCGGCGACGTCGAGCGGGCGGCCCGACACCAGGACCACGACCACCGGGACGCCGGCGGCGCGGAGCCGGTCGATGGTCTTCAGGTCGGTGTCATCCAGGCGCAGGTCGCCGGTCCGGTCGCCGTGGTACTCGGCATACGGGGTCTCCCCCACTACGGCGATCGCCGCGTCGTAGGACGAGTCGATGCCGGTGCCGTCCTTGCTGTAGGTGACGGTCGCGTCCGGGTCGGCGGCCTTGCGGATGCCGTCCAGGATCGTCGTACCCGGCGTGATCGGGCCCGGCTCGCCCTGCCAGGTGATCGTCCAGCCGCCCGACTGCATGCCGATGTCGTCGGCGCTGCGGCCGGCGACGAACACCTTGTCGTCGTCGTCCAGCGGGAGGACGTCGTCGTCGTTCTTCAGCAGCACCTGCGACTCGGCGACCGCCCGCCGCGCCAGCTTCCGGTGCGCGGCGCTGCCGATCGTCTTCAGGTACGTGCGGTCGGCCATCGGATGCTCGAACAGTCCGAGTTCGAACTTCTTCGTCAGGATGCGGCGGTTCGCGTCATCGATGCGGGACATGGGGACGTCGCCGTCCTTCACCGCGTCGCGCAGGTACTCGATGAACCGGCGCCACTCGGTCGGCACCATCACCATGTCGATGCCGGCGTTGATCGCGGCGGCGACCTCGTCCTTGGTGAAACCCTGCTTCCCGTCGATCTCGTCGATCCCGTTGTAGTCGGACACGACGAACCCCTTGAAGCCCAGTTCGCCCTTGAGCACGTCGGTGATCAGGTACTTGTTCTGGTGCATCTTCAGCCCGTTCCACGAGCTGTAGGAGACCATCACCGACCCGACACCGCGCTTCACCGCCGCCTGGAACGGCGGCAGGTGGACGGCGCGCAGCTCCTTCTCGGAGATCTTCGCGTCGCCCCGGTCGTCGCCGCCCTCGGTGCCGCCGTCGCCCACGAAGTGCTTCGCCGTGGCCAGGACGGACGCGGGCCCGCCCAGCTCGTCCCCCTGGAGCCCGTCGATGATCGTCGTCATCATCGACGGCAGCTCGGGGACCTCGCCGAACGACTCGTACGTCCGGCCCCACCGGTCGTTGCGGACGACGCACACGCACGGCGCGAAGTCCCAGTCCACGCCCGTCCCCGTCATCTCCGCGGCGGTCGCGGCACCGATCGCGCGGACGAGCGCCGGGTCGCGGGTCGCGCCGAGCCCGATGTTGTGCGGGAAGATCGTCGCGCCGACCATGTTGTTGTCGCCGTGCACCGCGTCCGCGCCGTACATGATCGGGATGTGCAGCGGCCCGGCCAGGGCGGCCTTCTGGAACCCGTCGTACATGTCCGCCCAGCTCTCCGGCGTGTTCGGGTCGGGCGCTGACCCGCCGCTGGACAGCACCGACCCGATCCGGTAACGGGTGATCTCCTGGGGGCCGACGTACCTGCGCTCCGGCTGCGTCATCTGGCCGAGCTTGTCGTCCAGGCTCATCCGGTCGAGCAGGTCGTCGACCCGGTCCTGGACGGACAGGTGCGGGTCCAGGTAGGGCGCGGGCCCCGGGTCGGCCCGTACGGGCCCGCCGTAGGCGATGAGCGCCAGCACCGCCAGCATGCCGAAGGCCAGCAGACGGGACCGCATCGCGTGCAGGGAGGATCTGTACATGTGGAATGCTTTTCCACAGTTGATCAAACGCAACGCAACCGGACATCAGCGCATGGGCAATATCTGACGCCCAGCACAGGACAAAGGGCCCTCGATCGGGATCGAACCGACACCTCCGGGATCACAACCCGGCGTGCAGACCACTACACCACGAAGGCCGCATCTCCGGCAGGAAGCCCTGCTGGCCCTGGCCAACCAGATGCGACCTCCGGGTCCGCAACCCGGCGCGCTCTCCACTGCGCCACGGAGACTTGCTCTGACGTACCAGGTGCAGGAATCGAACCTGCCCGCTGCGGGATATGAATCCGCCGGATACACCAGCATCCTCACCTGGTGCGGAGGGTGCGAGATTCGAACTCGCGCAGGGGTGACCCTGACCACGGCTTAGCGGGCCGCTGCCTTCCCTCTCGGCCAACCCTCCGGGAAAAGAAAAAGACCGCCCACGATCCCGGGGCGGCCGCATCAGGACGTACTACTCACATCCGTCGCCGATTCCCGAGACCGGAAAGGCCGCTACTATGCATTCGCTTGCGCAGCATCGTCCATCTCCTCCCGGTCCCATTCCGTCTGACGCCCATGCTGCCGGACCGACTCCAGCCCCGGCAACCCATTTATCGGCTCACGCGCCGAATCCAGCTTCCGGAAAGCCGGCTCCGGCCCCGGAGGACGACGTTCAGCGTCCCCGTCCTCGCGGGGGCTCCAGGGCCGCGCTCAGGGCGCGGAGCGCGTGGTAGACGCGGGCCTTGACCACGTCCACCGGCACCCCCAGCGAGGCGGCGGCCTCGTTGACCGAGCGGTCCCGGAAGACCGTCTCGGTGAGGATCTCGCGGTGCGCGGACGGCAGCGCCTGGAAGGCCCGGACGACCACCGCGGGGCGCATCCGCTGCCCCGGCATCCCGGGGACGAACGAACCGGTGTCTTTGCCCATTCGCAGTGCCACGCCACGAACCTCGCACCCCACCGCCCCCGCGGCACCGCCCTTATGCCCGCGTTAAGGAAGCGTTGAGGGTGGGGTTCGGGGGGGTCGGGTGAGGGGGGTGTCGGAGGCCAGGAGGGCGAGGGCGGCGGCGCCGTAGAGGCCGGCGTCGCGGGCGAGGGTGGTGGCGGCGACGTGCAGGTCGCGGAGGTAGGGCATGCCCGCGCGTTCGGCGATCGCCTTGCGGAGCGGGTCGAGGAGGAGGTCGCCGGCCGCGGCGACACCGCCGCCGATGACGACGTCGCTGATGTCCAGGACGGCGGCGGTGCCGAGGACGGCGGTGGCGAGCGCGGTCGCGGCGCGCTGGAAGGCGGCGAGGGGGATGCGGGCGCCGTCGCGGGCCGCGGCGGCGAGGGCCTTGGCGTCGGGGCGGCCGGTCGCGAGGGTCCAGCCCTGGGCGAGCGCCCAGCGGACCATGCTGGGGCCGCAGGCGACCGTCTCCAGGCAGCCGCGGGCGCCGCAGACGCAGGGTTCGCCGTCGTGGTCGACGAGGACGTGGCCGATGTGGCCGGCGTTGCCGGTCCGTCCCGTCCAGGGGCGGCCGTCGAGGATGAGGCCGCCGCCGACGCCGGTCGACACGACGATGCCGAGCAGGGACGAGCCGGGGTGGCCGCCGCGCCACCATTCGCCGAGGGCCATGCACTGGGCGTCGCCCGCGAGGGAGACGGGGACGCCGGGGACGAGGCGCTGGACGGCGGCGACGAGCGGGTAGCCGCGCCAGCGGGGGATGTTGATGGGGCTGACCGTGCCGGCGGCCGCGTCGATCGGGCCGGCCGAGCCGATCCCGACGGCGGTGATGCCAGGTTCGGCGAAGTCGGCGACGAGGCCGCGGAGGGTGGCGGTGGGCGACTGGCCGACGGGGTGCTCGGCGCGGTCGAGGAGCGTCCCCGACGGGTCGACGCGGGCGACGGCGAACTTGGTTCCGCCGATGTCGACAGCGAGGACGGTCATGACCCGATCCCCGGGAGCACGCGGTAGAGCGCGCCCTTTCCGGTGAGGGTCGCGACCGGGGCCCCGGCGGGGATGAAGGCGGCCTCGCCGCGGGCGAGGGTCAGGGGTCCGAGCCGGGCCTCGCCCTCCAGGCAGAGGACGGTCTGGGGGAGGCCGGTGGGCAGTTCCTCCGGGTCGTCCCCAAGGTTGTGGCGGATGAGGGTGAATTCTTCGGCGGAGGTGCTGTACCGGTCGCCGGCCGGTTCGACCCGGGCGGGGGCGGAGGGGGCGAATTCCACTACGCGCATCAGTTCGGGGACGTCCATGTGCTTTCCGGTGAGGCCGCAGCGCAGGACGTTGTCGGAGTTCGCCATGACCTCGATCGCGAGCCCGCCCAGGTAGGAATGCGGGACTCCGGCGGCGAGGAAGAGGGCTTCACCCGGCTTGAGTTCGACGTGGTTGAGCAGGAGCGCGGCGAGGATTCCGGGGTCGCCTGGGTGGGCCAGGGCGATGTCGGCGTAGACGCCGGTGAGGACGGGTTCGACCGCCGCGAGGATGGGGCGGGAACTCTCGTCCAGCATCTGGGTCAGGACGGTGCGGAGCGCGGCCGGAGCCGGGTCGGTGCGCAGCGCGGTGATCCAGGGGCGGAGTTCGGGAACGGCGAGGCCTTCGAGGAGGGCCGCCGTTTCCGCGGGGTCGCGGAAACCGCAGAGGCCGTGGAAGTCGGTGAGCGCGCAGACCATTTCCGGTTTGTGGAAGGGGTCCTTGTAGGTGCGGGTGCGGTCGTCGATCGGGATGCCGCGCGCCTCTTCGGCGGCGAAGCCCGCCTCGGCCTGCGCCGTGGTGGGGTGCACCTGGAGGGACAGCGGTTTCTCGACGGCCAGCACTTTGAGCAGGTAAGGGAGCGTCGGGCCGAAACAGGCCACCGAGGGCGCGCCGAGCATCCCGGCCGGGTCGCGTTCGATGAGGACGTTGAGCGGCGTCCCGTCCACCGACGAGGGGGCGGCGGGGTGCGCGCCCGCCCACAACTCCGCCTGCGGCCGACCGGTCGGCTGGGCGCCGAGCAGTTCCGGCAACGCGGTCGGCGACCCCCAGTCGTAGGGCCGGATCACGGTGGACAGCGGCAGGGGCACCAACCCGCGCGTTCTCCTTGCTCGGTGCGCCACGTCGGCAGGTCGGCGCTCGTGAAGGACAGGGTACAAGTGCCGGACGCCGGCGGGCGCGGGTCCCGACACACGTGATCAATACGACACTCCGGATGAACCGCCCAGCAGGCCGGACCCGAACTGCTGTACGGGGACGGCGCCCGGCGGGCCGGACCCTTACGATGGATGCGGGGGAGGTGGTGGACGTGGGCAAGCACAACAAGCCGGCGACGCGGTCGTGCCCCGGCTGCGACGGGACGGGGACCAGCACCGCCACCCACGAGCGCTGCAACGTCTGCCGCGGCACCGGCCGCATCTGACCCGCCAGGCGCGTGGCGGCCCGCAGGCCCCTGAGCGCCGCACCGGCCACGCGAATGCCGCGGAGCCGCCGAGGAGCGGGTACTCCCACAGGGCCGTGTGCCACATGCGCCGGGCGTTCCGGAGGGTCGCGCGCTGCCGCGGCGACGTGGAAGCGGACGCCGCGCGCCTGGACGAAGGTGTGCTCGACACCCTCCACTGCGGGCATGGGCCGTGACATGATGCCTCCCCGTTGGAATCTGCTCTCATGTGTGGGGAGGAGGCGCCCGCCGGAAAGGTTCCACGCACTCTTAGAGATCTTGAAGGGGCGGCGCCGCCGCCCGGGAAATGGTTGAATCGGGCACTATGTGGCACTCGTCACTGCGGTCCAAGCCCTGGCGACAGCGGTATCAGCCCGGGGTTCCCGTCGATTTCGACATCCCGGACATCCCTGTCACTCGGTTCCTCGACGATGCCGCGGACGCCTATCCGCGCAGGCCCGCCCTGTTCTTCTTCGGCCGGCAGATCGACTACCGCGACCTGCGCGAGGCCGTGGACCGCTTCGCCGACGGGCTGCACCGGCTCGGCGTGCAGCCCGGCGACCGGGTCGCGCTGATCCTGCCGAACTGCCCGCAGCAGGTCATCGCGTTCTACGGGGTGCTCCGCCGGGGCGCCATCGCCGTCCAGCACAACCCGCTCTACACCGAGGAGGAGATGCTCCGCCAGCTCGCCGACTGCGGCGCGCGGGTCGCGGTGGTGCTGGATCGCTCCTTCGCGACGGTCCGGGCGGTGCGCTCGCGGCTGCGGCTCGACCACATCGTCGTGACGTCCCTGCTCGACTACCTCCCGATGCCCCGGCGGATCGCGCTGCGGCTGCCGCTGGTGCAGATGCAGCGGCGCCGCGCGGCCATCACCGCGGACGTGCCGGACGATCCGGGCGTCGTCCCGTTCAGGGAGCTGCAGCGGCCCGTGCGGGGGCCGGTGCGGCAGCTGCCCGTCGATCCGGCGCGGCACCTGGCCGCGATCCAGTACACGGGCGGGACGGAGGGGCGCCCGAAGGGCGCGATGCTGACCCACCGCAACCTCGTGGCGAACGCCTGCCAGCAGCACGCGTGGGACGTCGGCGGGGGCCGGCCGGGCGAGGACGTGACGCTGGCGGTCCTGCCGCTGTTCCACTCGTTCGGGCTGATGAGCTGCCTCGTGGCACCGGTGGTGACGGCGGGGGCGGTGGTGCTCCTCCCCCGCTATGACGGCGACCGGGTGCTCCGCGCGATCCGCAGGTACCGGCCGACGATCTTCCCCGGCGTGCCGACGCTGTACGATCAGGTGCTCGACGGCCCGGGGTTCCAGCCCGCCGACCTGCGGTCACTGCGCGTGCTCATCTCGGGTGCGATGGGGCTGACGCAGGGCACGATCGACCGGCTGGAGCGGCTCGGCGCGAAAGGGCTGATCAACTGCTACGGCCTGACGGAGGCGTCCCCCGCCGTCACGGGCAACCCGCTGGACGGCACCGCCCGGAACCTGACCGTCGGCCTGCCGCTGCCGATGACCGACGCCGTCGTCGTCGCCGAGGACGAGCCGACGAAGGTGCTGCCGCCCGGGGAGGCCGGGGAGCTGGTCGTGCGCGGTCCGCAGGTGTTCGCCGGCTACTGGAACGCGCCGCTCGCCACCGCGCAGACCCTGTCGAAGGGATGGCTGCGCACCGGTGACATCGCCGTGATGGACGAGGACGGCTTCATCACCATCCTGGAGCGCATGCGCGACATGATGAAGGTGAGCGGCTTCACCGTGTTCCCGACCGAGGTGGAGAAGGTGCTGCGCCGCCACCCCGCCGTCCACGACTGCGCCGTGGTCGGCGTGCCGGACACCCGGCGCGGCGAGCGCATCATCGCGCACGTGGTGGAGCACCCCGCCTACCTCTTCTCGGCCGGGGAATTGCGGACGCATTGCGAGCGCTACCTGTCGCACTACAAGGTCCCGTCGGAGTTCCACCCCCGCACGGAACTGCCCAGGAACCTGCTGGGCAAGGTCGTCCGGCAGCGGCTGAGGGACGAGTTCGCGGAGTCCTCGCAAGGGTCGCCGGACGCGTCGCCGGGGTCGCCGGACGGGAGGATGGGATCGGCGCAGAGTGGTTGACTGAGCGGGTGCAGACCGTCCACTCCGGGCTTTTCGCCCGGCTCGTTGAAATCGGGCGCGATTCGGCCGAGGCCGCCGCGTCCCCGGAGACACTGTACGACCGGCATGGCGTGCTCGTGGTGCGGGTCGGTGACGTGGTGGTGAAGGCGCATCAGGCCGACCGTGAGCACGGCTCCCCGTTCCTCGCACGGATACGGCTGGCGGCCACGCTTCCGGAACTCGTCCTGGCGCCGCACGACCCGCCGCTCACTGTGGACGGCCGGACGGTCACCACCGCACCCTTCGGTGACCCGGTCGACCCTGGCCGGGAGCTTCCCTGGGAGGAGGGGGCCCGGCTACTGGCGGCTCTCCACTTGAAGAGCGTTCCGGGAGGGGCGCCGCCCTGGGGGCGTCCGACCCGTGTGGCGCGCCTCGTCTCCCGGCTCGGCGAAGGTCCCGCCGAGGACGCCGTGCGGCGCGCGTTCTCCACCCTTCCCGCCTGGATACGCGGCGAGGAGGACGAGCCTCCGGCACGGACCGAACACCTCATCCACGGGGACTGGCACCTGGGCCAGATGGTCTGCGCCCAGGACGGGCACTGGCGGCTCATCGACATCGAGGACATGGGCAGGGGCGACCCCGCCTGGGATCTGGCCCGCCCTGCGGCGCTCTACTCCGCGGGGGTCCTGCCCCCGGACGATTGGGAGCGGTTCCTGGGCGCCTACACGGCGGCGGGAGGTCCGGCCGTTCCCGCCCAGGGCGACCCTTGGACGAGCCTGGACATACCCGCACGAAGTCTTGCGATCCAGATAGCCGCCACGTGCGTCATATCCGCAGGGAGGGATGAACGGGCACTCGACGGGCCGGAGCAGGCGATGATCGACGCCTGCGTGAGAATATCCGCGGCGGGGGCCGCGGCATGACGTAGCGCGAAACCTGCCCTACATTTAGCCTCTACCTGGGGATCCATACCGGAAGGACGACAAGGCGATGCACTGCCCTAAGTGTCGTGGCGTGATGCGGACCTACACCCGCAGCGGCGTCCACATCGAGCAATGTGACAGCTGCCGGGGGATCTTCCTCGACTACGGCGAGCTGGAGGCCCTGGCCCAGATGGAGGCGCAGTACCGGGCCGCGCCGCCGCCCGCGGCGGCGCCGGGCTGGGGAGCACCGTCCCCGGCGGTGCACCACCATCACCACGGCGGGCACCGCCGCCCGCACCACGGCAGCGTCTTCAACATGCTGTTCTCGACCTGATCCGACCGGGTCCGACCCGATGCGGCCCGCCCCTTGACGAGGCGGGCCGCACGCGTTCGCGGCGCGGCGCGGGCTCACAGCCGCGGGTCGACGGGCTCGGACTCCAGCGCCAGGACGGCGAAGACCGCCTGGTGGACGCGCCACAGCGGCTCCCCGGCGGCGAGCCGGGCGAGCGCCTCGGCGCCGAGCGCGTGCTCGCGCATCGCCAGTGACCGCTTCCGGCCGAGGGAGCGGCGGCGCAGCCGGTCGAGGTTCTCCGGCTCGGTGTAGTCGGGGCCGTAGATGATCCGCAGATACTCCGGCCCGCGGCACTTCACGCCCGGCTGGATCTTCGCGTCCTCGGGGAACGGCCCGAGCGGCTTGACGACCATGCCCTCGCCGCCCGCCGCGGTGAGCCTCTCCCACCATTCGGTCACGGCGGACTCCGACTCCGGCGACCCGAGGTCGACGGTCACCGACCCGGTCCGCTGGACGAATCCGCTCGCGTCACTCTTCGCGAGCCTTTCCGCCACGGTCATGTGCCATTCGTGGTCGCGTGCGTCCGCCCAGGAGCGGCCCTCTCCCGCAAGGATCTGGAATGGGGCGAACCGCAGGCCGGTCAGCCCGTCGACCGTCCAGCAGTACCGCGCGTAGGCGTCCCGGAACCGGGACGCGTTCGCGGCGCGCCGGTCGATGTGCCCGCGGAGGCCGCCGACGTCGAGCCCGCGCGCCTGCGCCCGCGCGAGGACGCCGGACGCCATCGGCAGGGCCGCGCGGGCCGCCGCGCCGGTCGCCGCGTACTGCGTGCGGATGAGTTCCATGGCCTTGGCCGACCACGGCAGCAGCTCGCCGTCGATGACGAGCCATCCGGTGTCCAGCTCGTCCCACAGCCCCGCGGCGCCGATCGCGGCGCGGAGCCGCTCCAGGACCTCGGCCGTGCGGGACGGGTCGCGGAAGAACGAGCGGCCGGTGCGCGTGTAGACGGCGCCGGCCGTCCCGTCGTCCACGCCGAAGCGCTCCGCCGCCACCGCGGCGTCGCGGCAGACGACGGCCACGGCGCGCGAGCCCATGTGCTTCTCCTCGCACACGACCCGGACGATCCCCTTGGCGCGGTAGGCGGCGAGGGCCTCGGCCGGGTGCTCCAGGTATCCGGGCAGCGGCGAGGTGTCGGCGGGCGCCATGGTGGGCGGCAGGTAGACGAGCCAGCGCGGGTCCACGGCGAACCGGCTCATCACCTCCAGCGCGGCCATCGCGTTCTCCTCGCGGACGGCGACGCGGCCCATGAGGCGGGTCTCGACCCCGTGGTTGCCGAGCACGTCACCGATGTTGAGGACCTCGTTCTCCCGATGCCCTCCCGCAGGGGCGCTGTCCAGCGGACGCGTCGGCTCGTACCAGACCTGCCCGGCCGGGACCGACACCAGTTCACGCTCCGGATAGCGGAGCGCGGTCAGCTTCCCGCCGAACACGGCACCGGTGTCCAGGCAGATGGTGTTGTTGACCCATTCCGCCTCGGGCACCGGAGTGTGCCCGTACACGACCATGGCCGTGCCCCGGTAGTCGCGAGCCCACGGATACCGGACGGGAAGGCCGTACTCGTCGGTCTCGCCCGTGGTGTCGCCATAGAGCGCGAACGAGCGGACCCGTCCGGACGCACGCCCGTGGTACTCCTCCTTGAGCCCGGCGTGGGCCACGACGAGGCGGCCGCCGTCCAGCACGTAGTGGCTGATGAGTCCGTCCATGAATCCCAGTGCGGCGTCGCGGAAGTCGTCGTCCACGGCCGCGAACTGCTCCATGGACACCTCAAGGCCGTGCGTCATCCGTACCTTGCGTCCCCGCAGGGCCCGGACGAGTTTCGCCTCGTGGTTGCCCGAGACGCACAGCGCGCTGCCGGCGGCCACCATGCCCATCACCAGGCGCAGCACGCCCGGCGAGTCCGGCCCGCGGTCGACGAGGTCGCCGACGAGGACGGCGGTGCGCCCGCCGGGGTGGTTCGCCGCTGCCGCGCGCCCCTGCGCGTCCCGCTCGATCTCGTACCCGAGGCCCGCGAGCAGGTCCTCCAGCTCCGCGCGGCATCCGTGCACGTCGCCGATGATGTCGAACGGGCCGGTCAGCTCCCGCTTGTCGTTCCACGCCTTCTCGAACACGACCGTCGCGGCGTCGATCTCGTCGGGGCCGGTCAGCACGTGGCAGCGGCGGAACGTGCGGGCCAGGTCCCGCATCCCGCGGCGCAGCTCGCGCCGCTGCCGCGGGATCACGTGCGGCGGCAGGTTCCGGTCGGGACGGGAGGCGTTCCGCTCGGCGGCGAGGCCCTCGGGGACGTCCAGGACGATCGCCGCCGACATGACGTCGTGCTCCTTGGCGATCCGCAGCAGCGCCTCCCGCGCCTTGCTCTGCACGTTCGTCGCGTCCACCACGGTCAGCAGGCCGCGCCGCAGCCGCGTGGCCACGATGTAGTGGAGCAGGTCGAACGCGTCGCCGGACGCGGACTGGTCGTTCTCGTCGTCCGACACGATCCCGCGGCAGAAGTCGGACGAGACCACCTGCGTCGGCGTGAAGTGCCTGCGCGCGAAGTGGGACTTGCCCGACCCGGTCACGCCGACCAGCACGACGAGCCCCGTCTCCGGGACCTTGATCTCGGTCATCGGGTGAACACTCCCATCTGGGTGGGCGCGCCGACCTCGGGGTCGTCGTCGCCGACGGGCACGTGGCGGACGCGGTAGCCGTGCGCGGCGGCGACCCGGTCGGCCCAGGCGCGGAACTCGGCCCGCGTCCATTCGAACCGGTGGTCGGAGTGCCGCATCGCGCCCGGCGCGAGCCCTTCGTAGCGGACGTTGTGCTCGGCGTTCGGGGTGGTCACGACGACGACGCGGGGCGCGGCGTGCCCGAACACGACCCGTTCGACCGCGCCGAGGCGCGGCGGGTCGATGTGCTCGACGACCTCCATCAGCACGGCCGCCTCGTAGCCGCCGAACCGTTCGTCGGCGTAGGTCAGCGCGCCCTGGAAGACGTCCCGGACGCGGTCGTTCTCGCGGCGTGGCCGGTCGTTCCAGCGAAGCCGCCGCCAGGCGTGGGCGAGCGCCCGGTGCGAGACGTCCGTTCCGGCGATCTCGCCGAAGAAGTCGTCCTTGAGCAGCCGCGCGAGCAGTTTCCCCGAACCGCAGCCGAGGTCGATGACGCGCCGGGCGTTCTCGTCGCGCAGCGCCTGCACGACCGACTGGAGGCGCCGCTCGGCGAGCGAGACGGTCTTCTCCTCCTGGGCGGCGGCGTCGTCCTCCGCGGGGGCCGGCTCCTCCTCGACCTGCACGGGGTCGAGTTCCTCGTCGGGCGCGTCCTCTGCGTCGGCGAGACGGCCCAGCGCCGTACGGACGAGCGCACGCCGGTTCGCCAGGTAGCGGCGCGTGATGGCGCCCCGGTCGGGGTGCGCGCCGAGCCATCCCGCGCCGGCCCGGATGAGCTTGTCGACCTCGTCCGGCGCCAGCCAGTAGTGCTTCGCGTCGTCCAGGACGGGCAGCAGCACGTACAGCTGGTTGAGCGCGTCGGCGAGACGCAGCGTCCCGGTCAGCGTGAGCGTCACGTACCGGGAGTCGCCCCACTCGGCGAACTCCGGATCGAGCGGGACCGGCACCGCCGACACGTCCCAGCCGAGCGGCCCGAAGAAGCGTTCGGCCTGCCCCGGCCCTCCCCTGCACGGAAGGGCCGGCAGGACGATCTCCAGTGGAATCGGCAACTCCGCGAGTCCGGGACGCGAATCACAGCGCCCGCGCATGGCGGTGCGGAAGACGTTCGCCATCGCGGAGGCGAGCAGTGACGACGCCGCGTAAGGGCGGTCGTTCACGTACTGGCCGAGAGAGAAGTCCGGTGTGCCCCTGCCGCGCGTGCGCACGAGCTTGACCGGGTCGACGTCCAGCAGCAGCGCCGCCGTGCAGCGCCGCTCGCCGGCGTCGGGGTAGAAGACGTGCGCCGTGCCGAAGGACTGCTCGAACCGCTGCACCCGGTCCGGATGCTTGTGCAGGAGGAATCCCAGGTCGGTCGCCTGGTCCAGGGTCGTGGTGATCGTCAGGAGCACGCGCCAAGTGTGGCGGACATAACCGGATGATCCATATTCATTTTTCCGGCAGAATGCGGCGCGACATGAGCAGACATCCCCGCCGGGCGACCGCGCAGGAGACCGTGGCCGTCCTCGAACGCGGCGACTACACGGCGCCCTCCGGCCGCACCGTCTCGATCGCCGGCGACCTCGCCCGCGCGGTCGAGGGAACCGTCCTCTACCGGCCGGACGACCTGGACGCCCTCCTGAAGCGGCCGCCCGCCGGACCCCGCGCCGAGAGCCGCATCGAGGTGACCGGCGAGACGACGCTCGCCGCCGCCCGCAGGCTGTGCGGCGGCGGCACGGTCCCGCTCGCGCTCAACTTCGCGTCCGCGAAGAACCCGGGCGGCGGGTTCCTGAACGGGGCGCACGCCCAGGAGGAGGGGCTCGCGCGCTCGTCCGGCCTCTACACGTCGCTGCTGTCGGCCCGGGAGTTCTACGACTTCCACCGGGCCCAGCGCGACCTCCTCTACAGCGACCACATGATCTACTCGCCCGGCGTGCCGGTGTTCCGCGACGACGCCGGGCGGCTGCTGGACGACCCGTACGGCGTCGCGTTCCTGACGTCCCCGGCCCCGAACCGCGGCGCGATCCGGGACCCCGCCCAGGCCGAGCAGATCCCCGCCGTGCTGGGGCTGCGCGCTCGCAAGGTCCTCGCCGTGGCGCTGGCCAACGGGCACGGCAGGGTCGTCCTCGGCGCCTGGGGCTGCGGCGTGTTCCGCAACGACCCCGCCGAGGTCGCGGAGGCGTTCGCCGGGCCGCTGCGGCCGGGCGGCGAGTTCGCCGGACGCTTCGAGCACGTCGTCTTCGCGGTGTGGGACACCGCCATCGGCTCTCCGAGGCAGGTCGCCTTCGAGGAGGCCTTCGCCTAACCGGGACGTCACTCGTCCTCGACGTAGGAGGCGATGCCCCGGACGATGAGGTCGAGCCCGAACTCGAACCGCCCGTCGTCATCCGCGTCGGTGAGCTCCTCGACCATCTCGGTGAGGACCGGGTACCGGTCCTTCGGCAAGGCCGAGAAGTACTCCTTGAACTGCCCGAAGTACTCCTCGAAGAACGCGTGCGGGTCCTCGCCGGCGGGAGCCTTCGCGTAGTAGACCGTCCCCTCGATCGCGTCGGCGTCGAGGAACATGCCGAGCGTGTCGACGGCCATACCGGCGATCCTCTTGGGGACGCCGCCGGCCCGCATGAGCGCGAGCTGCGCCTCGGCGACGTCCAGCAGGTGGGGGCCGGTCGGGATGAGGCCCATCGACACCATGGCGATGTCGCGGTGCGAGGTGTAGACGCGGCGGACCTCGCGCGCCAGCTCCTTCAGCTGCTCCTGCCAGCGCGCCGGGTCGGGCTCGGGAAGGCCGATCTCGGCGGCGACCCGGTCGAGCATCAGCTCGCGCAGCTCCTCCTTGCCCGAGACGTGCGCGTAGAGGGACGCGGGGCCGGTGCCCAGCTCCTGGGCGACGCGGCGCATGGTGACCGCCTCCAGGCCCTCGGCGTCCAGGACGCGGATCGCCGTCTCGACGATGGCCTCCCGGGTGAGCGGCCGCCTCGGCGGCGCGGCCCTGCGGGGCCTGCGGCCGGGCGGCGTCGGCAGCTCGCGTGCCGGCGGCCCGGCCGCCGGCCTGTCCGGGCGTGCGGTGGCCACGTCGGAACCTCCCAATCTCGCGATACATCTTGACTATCGCGAAACGCGATATATCTTCTCTACTAGCGAGAGAAGACCGATGGAACACGAACATCGTACTTGACACGAACGCCGTTCGGATCTAAAACAGCGTTCGTGCTTACGAACATCGTTCGGAGATTCGGAGACCACTCATGACCGAGACACTGACCTCCCCCGGGAGGGGCACCGCGGACGCGGGCTACCGCTGGCGCTGGGTCGCCCTCTTCGTGATCCTCGCCGGCGAGATCATGGACATGCTGGACGCGCTGATCACCAATATCGCCGCACCCACGATCCGGGCCGAGCTGGGCGGATCGGCCGCCACCATCCAGTGGCTCGCCGCCGGCTACACCCTCGCCATGGCCGTCGGCCTCATCACCGGCGGCCGCCTCGGCGACCTCTACGGCCGCCGCCAGATGTTCCTCGTCGGCGCGGCCGGGTTCACGCTCGGCTCGCTGCTGTGCGGCGTCGCGGTCTCCCCCGGCATGCTGATCGGCGCCCGCGCCATGCAGGGCCTGTTCGGCGCGCTGATGCTGCCGCAGGGCATCGGGATGATCAAGCAGATGTTCGACGCCACCGAGATGGGCAAGGCGTTCGCCCTGTTCGGACCGGTGATGGGCCTGTCATCGGTCGGCGGCCCGGTGCTGGCCGGCTGGCTGATCGACGCCGACTTCTTCGGCACCGGCTGGCGGATGATCTTCCTGATCAACCTGCCGATCGGCGCCGCCGCCGTGCTGGCCGGGCTGAAGTTCCTGCCCGCCGGACGCGCCGAGCACGCGACCCGCCTCGACCTCACCGGCGCCGCGCTGGCCTCGCTCGGCGCCGGCCTGCTGATCTACCCGCTCGTCCAGGGCCGCGAGCACGACTGGCCCGCGTGGACGTTCGCGATGATGGCCGCCTCGCTCGCCGTCTGGGGCGTCTTCTCCTGGTACGAGACCCGCAAGCAGAAGTCCGGCGGCGACCCGCTGATCGTGCCGAGCCTGTTCCGCAAGCGCGGCTTCACCGGCGGCCTGGTCCTCGGCCTGGTGTTCTTCTCCGGCGTCGCGGGCCTCGGCCTGGTGCTGGCGCTGTTCTTCCAGCTCGGGCTCGGCTACTCCCCGCTGAAGGCGGGCCTCGCGCAGATCCCGTGGTCGGTCGGCATCATCATCGGGTTCGGCATCATGCAGGCGGTGCAGCAGTTCGGCCGCAAGGTGATCCACGCGGGCGCCCTCATCATGGCGGCCGGCATCGTCGGGCTGTTCGGCACGCTCCAGTACGCCGGGATCGACGTCACGCCCTGGCAGCTCATCCCGGCCCTGACCGTGACCGGCCTCGGCATGGGCCTGCTGATGGGCCCGTTCTTCGACACCGTCCTCGCCGGGGTCGAGCCGGAGGAGACCGGGTCGGCGGGCGGCACTCTCACCGCCGTCCAGCAGCTCGGCAGCGCGCTCGGCGCCGCCGTCCTCGGCACGATCTTCTTCGGGCTGCTCGGCGGGCACGTCGCGGCCGCCGCCGACGACGGCGCGTCCGCGCTGCGCCGCGACCTGGCCGCCGCGTCCGTCCCCGCCGCGCAGCAGGACCGCGTCGTGGACGGCCTGCGCGACTGCGGCCACGACCGCGCCACCGCCAAGGACGCGGTCGCCGTCCCCGCGTCCTGCCACCGCCTGCAGGACGACGTCGAGGCCGCCATCACCGCCGCGCCGCAGTCGGCGCCCGCCGTCCAGCAGGCGGTCGCGCAGGCCGGCGAGCACTCGGCCAAGACCGGCTTCAGCGACGCCATGAAGATCACGCTGTGGGTCGAGGTCGGACTGCTCGGCCTGTCGTTCCTCGCGACGTTCCTGCTGCCGATGCACGCACGCCCGGAAGAGGAGACCGCCTGACCGGAACGGAAAGGCCCGTGGCCGGGGGACGCTCCCCCGGCCACGGGCCTTCCGGCGTTGTCAGACCTTGCTCATGACCTCCGCGGCCAGCAGCTCCAGGTGGTCGAGGTCGTGCATGTCGAGCACCTGCAGGTAGAGGCGCTCGGCGCCCAGCTCGGCGAACTTGCCGATCTTGTCGACCAGCTCGCTCGGCGTCCCGGCCAGGCCGTCCTCGCGCAGCGCGGACACCTCCCGCCCGATCGCGTCGGCGCGGCGCTTCAGCTCGGCCTCGTCCCGGCCGCAGCAGACGACCTGGGCGGCGGAGTAGACGAGCGGCCTGGTCCGGCCCGCCTCGGCGCAGGCCGCGCGGACCCGGCCGAACGCCTCGCCGGTCTCGGTCACCTGGTGGAACGGGACGTTGTACTCGTCGGCGTAGCGGGCCGCGAGCCGCGGTGTCCGCTTCGCCCCGAACCCGCCGATGATGATCGGCGGGCCGCCGGCCTGGGCGGGCTTGGGCAGCGCGGGCGACTCGGCCAGCGTGTAGTGGTCGCCGCTGAAGGAGTAGGTCTCGCCGGCGGGCGTCCCCCACAGCCCGCCGAGGATCTGCAGCTGCTCCTCCAGCCGCTCGAAGCGCTCCCGCAGGCTCGGGAACGGGATGCCGTAGGCGGTGTGCTCCTGGTCGAACCAGCCCGTCCCGAGGCCGAGGTCGACCCGTCCGCCGCTCATCTGGTCGACCTGCGCGACCGCGATGGCGAGCGGCCCCGGGTACCGGAACGTCGCCGCCGTGACCAGCGTGCCGAGCCTGATCCGGCTCGTCTCCCTGGCCAGCGCGCCCAGCGTGATCCAGGAGTCGGTCGGGCCCGGCTCACCGGTCACGTCGCCCATCTTGACGAAGTGGTCCGAGCGGAAGAACGCGTCGAAGCCGAGGTCCTCGGTCGCCTTGGCGACCGCCAGCTGTGTGTCGTAGCTCGCCCCCTGCTGGGGCTCAGTGAAGATCCGAAGACGCATGGCTCCATCCTGGTACCCGCCGGGACCCGGTCGCGCCACCAGGTCAGCGCTTCGACAGCGCGAGGGCGGCGGCCCGCGCGACGCGCACCGCCGGGAATGCGCGGGTGGCGTGCGCCCTGCCCCACGTCACCGTCCCGCGCGGACTGATCGTCTCGCCGGGCTCGGCGCGCCGGGACACCTTCGCCCTGATCTCCCCGGTGACCTTCTCCCCCTTCCTGAGCGTGCCGAGACGGCACACCACCTTCCGCCCGGCCGGCGTGCAGTGCTTCTCACCGGACACGAACACCAGCGACTTCGGCAGCGTCGTCCTGAACACCGCCTTGCCGGGCTTCCCCGGCCCCTTGGCGGTCAACGTGAACGTCCACGCATAGGTGCGTCCAGGGACAACGGCCCGCTCCGGGCTCTTCAAACGAAGCACGACCGCATGCGCCTTGGGCTTCGTGTGCCCCTTGGGTTTGATGTGCGCCTTCGGCTTGGCGTGCGCCTTGGGCTTCGTGTGCGCCTTCGGCTTGGTGTGTGTTCTGGGGCGGGGTGCCGGTTTGGAGGTGCTCCCCTTGTCCCCCTTGTGCGCCGTCGGGCCGGGGCCGCCGGCGTGCGCCGGCACCGCGCCGAGGAACGGCACGGCCCCCAGCAACGGTGCGGCGGCCAGCAGCACCAGACTTCGTCCCGTCAGTGTCCGGACCCTCATGAGACCCCCCGTGGCCTGCGGATTTGTTACGGACACGTCCGTTCTAGCGAGCCGCGGACCGGCCGCCTAGCGCCTCGGCGGCGTGTCGTCACGGACGGTGCCCGGCCTGCGAACATGTCGAATCCGCTGCGACGCCGCGGTGAAAGCTGTTGAATCGGGCCAAAACCCGATCCCCGACCCATGGAGCTGACATGGCTGTCTTCGGCGTCGACTACGCGTGGGGGCGCCCCGGCGCCACCGCGCTGAAGCGGGCCGGGGCGAAGTTCGCGTGCCGCTACCTGTCGCACGACACGACCGGCAAGAACCTGACCCGGTCGGAGGCCGACGACCTGTCCGACGCGGGCATCTGGGTGGTGGTCGTCTGGGAGTCCACCGCGAAGCGGCCGCTGGCCGGACGGTCCGCCGGCGCGACCGACGCGCGCGACGCCGCCGCCCAGGCGCGGGCCTGCGGCATGCCGGACGGCCGCCCCATCTACTTCGCCGCCGACTGGGACGCCGCCGCCTCCCAGCAGGACGAGATCAACGCCTACCTGGACGGCGCCGCGAGCGTCATCGGCCGCGACCGCGTCGGCCTCTACGCCGGCTACGCGCCCATCAAGCGCGCGTTCGACGCCGGGAAGATCGCCTACGGCTGGCAGACGTACGCGTGGTCCGGCGGCCGGTGGGACGCCCGCGCGCAACTCCAGCAGTACTCCAACGACCACACCATCAACGGCGTCGGCGTCGACTACGACCGCGCCGTGGAGAGCGACTACGGGCAGTGGCGCATCGGCGTCTCGCCCGCGGGAGAGGACGACATGCCCGACTACGTGTCCCTCGGCGCCGACGCCGACCAGCAGCTGGCCCCCGGCAAGTGGACGACCATCAGCTGGGACCACGAGTACTCCGACTCCACCGACCAGCACGGCGACCCGGGCAGCTACCCGAGCCTGCTCGCCGGCCACGCCCGCTACAGCCTGACGGTGTCGGCGACCGTGCGGGGCGTCCCCGCCGGCACCCTCATCCAGGCCCGCGCCATCGAGGTCGAGATCAAGGACACCAGCCGCTACTCGGTCGGCCCCGTCCAGGACTTCCCCTCGTCCGGCGACACGACCAACCTGGTCTACGGCCTGCCCGCCGACAGCGTCACGTCCGGGCACCGCGTCCGCTTCCAGCTCGTCCAGCACGGCACCGGCCCGGCGACCGTCACCGACGCCGACGCGAAGCTCCTCTTCTGGCGCTGACCGGGCGCCGGGCCGTCAGAAGT
Organism: Spirillospora sp. NPDC047418; assembly: GCF_040643275.1. Classification (NCBI taxonomy): domain Bacteria; kingdom Bacillati; phylum Actinomycetota; class Actinomycetes; order Streptosporangiales; family Thermomonosporaceae; genus Spirillospora; species Spirillospora sp. NPDC047418. Next base: position 9,180 of record NZ_JBEYTW010000027.1, on the reverse strand, counting down.
CGTCGTTGATGTAGGGGGCCAGCGGGACGGCCATGGACGCGCTCAGGCGGCCGGCGCCGCCGGGCGTGTACTCGGTGACCGCCCCGATCCGCGCGAGGGTGGCCGGGCTGACGCCGCCCAGGTAGACGGCGGCCAGATCCGCGGCGGAGAGCGCGAGATCCGGGGGGTCGGCCGTCGGGTCGCACGCGGGGTCCGGTCCCGTCGTGAGGCGCCAGCGGCCCGCGTTCGCGGGGATGCGGGCGTCCTCGATCTCCAGGACGAAGGTGTCCTCGGTGGCCCAGGACCGGGCGCGGAGCGCGGCGGGGACGTCGATCAGCCGGAGCCACAGCGCGCCGTAGTCCTCCTTCACGGCGACCCGGTCGGGGTCGGCGACCATGTGCGGGAGCAGGTCGTCCACGGGGCGGCTGGGCGCGTGGATCCGGGACGTCAGGTCGATCGACGCCAGGAACTGCCAGAGGGCGGCCTCGGCCCGGGGCGTGTCGGCCGCGAGGTCGACGAGCCTGATCGTCCCGTTCCCGTGGGCGCGGTAGACGGCGTAGCCGGCGGGATGGACGACGACGCGCGGCTCGGTGAACCCGGCGGCCTCGACGTCGACGGAGCGCAGGACGGCGCGCGACCACCATTCGGGGTCGCGGACGAGGCCGCCGGGCCGGGCGGCGAGCCCGCGCCGGTGGATCGGGTCGAGCAGTCCGGGTGCGGACGCGGCGTCGACCAGCCGCAGCGGCCGGTCGTCCGGGACGGTGCGCAGGGCCAGCGGACGGGACGTGTCGACCTCCAGCCCGATCGCGCGGGTGGCGAGGCCGAAGCCGTAGCGGCCGTAGATGGCGCCCTGGGACGCCCACAGGGCGGCGACGGGGCGGCGGGCGGCGATCGCGTCGGCGTGCATGCGGTCCATCAGGGACGTGAGGATCCCCTGCCGGCGGTGGGTCGGCAGTACGGCGACGAAGGTGATCGCCGAGCAGTCGAGGAACGCGCCCGGCACGGCGAGGCGCATCGGGAGCGCCGCGAGCTGGCCGGCCAGGACGCCGCCGTCGTAGGCCCCGGCGCGTTCGGAGCGGCGCGGTTTCCAGGAGTCCCGTTCGTAGTCGTCGATGCGGACGTGGAAGGCCGTCCCGGCGAGGTCGACCATGCGGTCGGCCTCGCTCTCGGGTACGTCCCTGATCTCGATCATTCGTCCACGGTATGCCGGGACCGCAACCGGTTGTTCAGCCGCGGACCAGGGTCGCGAGGCACTCGACATGCTGAGTCATGGGAAAGGCGTCGAAGGCGCGGAAGGTCTCCAGGGTCCAGCCGCGCTCGCTGAAGTAGGCCAGGTCGCGGGCCAGCGTCGCCGGGTCGCACGACACGTAGGCGATCTTGCGGTCGGCGAGCCGGGTGATGTGCTCGACGACGTCGCGGCCCGCGCCGGTGCGCGGCGGGTCGAGGACGACCACGTCGGCGCGGCGGACGCGCTCGCCCCGGTGGTGGCCGCCGCCGCGCTTGTTCTGGGTGCGGGACCCGCTGGACGCGCGGCCGAACTCCAGGTCGGCGAGGACCTCCTCGACCGGGCCGCGCTCGATCGACACGTTCGGCAGGTCGCGCAGGTTGTGCCGGGCGTCGCGGACGGCCTGCCCGTCCGACTCGATGCCGACGGCGAGGCCGTCCGGGCCGATGCGGTCGGCGAGGACGCCGGCGAACAGGCCGACGCCGCAGTACAGGTCGAGGGCGATGTCGCCGGGCTTCGGTTCGAGGGCGTCCACGACGGCGTCGGCGAGCAGCTGCGCGGCGCCCGGGTGCACCTGCCAGAAGCCGCTGCCGCTGACCTGGTACAGCCGCCCGGAGACCTCCTCGCGGATGTACGGGAGCGCGGAGCCCGGCTCGGGCTTGCCGCGCACCAGGCGGACCGGCACGTCCAGCCGGGGCACCCGGATCTTGCGGCGGTCGCGGCCGCGCAGCACGACGAGGCGGTCGCCGGTGGTGGCGGAGACGATGCCCTCGACGCCCGTGGCCCCCGGCCAGCGCTTGCGCTCGATGCCCATGAGCTCCACGCCCGGGTGGGCGATCAGGCATTCGTCGATGGGCTCGATGTCGTGCGAGCGGTGCCTGCGCAGGCCCACGGTGCCGGAGTCGACGGAGAACTGCACGCGGGTGCGCCAGCCCAGGCCGGGCGGGGGCGCCACGTCGGAGTCGACCGGGTAGGGGACCTCCTCGACCGTCACCGGGCGGGTGATGCCCGCGAGGCGCTGGAGCTGCTCCTGCACCACGGCCGCCTTGAGCGCCCGCTGGGCGGGCAGCGAGGCGTGCTGCCAGTCGCAGCCGCCGCAGCGGCCCGGCCCGGCGAACGGGCACGGCGGCTGGACGCGGTCCGGGGACGCCTCGATGATCTCGACGGCGTCGGCGCGCAGGAAGTTCTTCGTCCGGTCGGTGACGCGGGCTCTCACCCGTTCGCCGGGCAGGGCGTGCCGGACGAAGACCACGCGGCCCTCGTGCCGGGCGACGCAGAAGCCGCCGTTGGCGACGTTGCCGACCTCCAGTTCGAGGACGTCGGGTTCGAGTTCAGTCACGATCCGAAACATTACCGGCACCGGGGCGTGCCCCGGTCCGCGGCGGGCGCCGGGACGAGCCGGGGCCGGGCGGCTCGACCCGTCCCTTGAGCCGGTCCGACGACTGGAGCTGCCAGGCGACGCTGGTCACCATGACGCCCGGCTGGAACAGCAGCCGCCCCTTCAGCCGCAGCGCGCTCTGGTTGTGCAGCAGCTGCTCCCACCAGTGGCCGACGACGTACTCGGGGATGAACACGGTCACGACGTCGCGGGGGCTGCGGCGGCGGACGCTCTTGACGTAGGCGAGGACGGGCCGGGTGATCTCCCGGTACGGCGAGTCGAGGATCTTCAGCGGGACGGGGATGTCGAGGGCGTCCCACTCCTCCTGGAGCCGCCGGGACTCCTCGGCGTCCACCGCGACGGTCACCGCCTCCAGCGTGGACGGGCGGGTGGCGCGGGCGTAGGCGAGCGCCCGCAGCGTCGGCTTGTGGATCTTGGAGACGAGCACGATGCCGTGGTTGCGGGCGGGCAGCGTGACGTCCTCGCCGGAGGGCACCAGCTCCGCCGCGACCCGGTCGTAGTGCCGCCGGATCGCCTTCATCAGCAGGAACAGCAGCGGCATCGCGATGCACACGATGTAGGCGCCGAGCGCGAACTTGGTGATCAGCACGACGACGAGGACGATGCCGGTGAGGGTGGCGCCGAACGCGTTGATGCCGCGGGAGGACTTCATCCGGCGGCGCTGCGCCGGGTCCTGCTCGGTGGCGAGCAGCCGGTTCCAGTGCCGGACCATGCCGATCTGGCTGACCGTGAACGACACGAACACGCCGACGGTGTAGAGCGGGATCAGCCGGCTGACGGAGGCGTCGTAGGCGTAGATCAGCAGCCCCGCCATGGTGGCGAGGATGATGATGCCGTTGCTGTAGGCGAGCCGGTCGCCGCGGGTGTGCAGCTGGCGCGGCAGGTAGCGGTTCTGCGCGAGCACCGACCCGAGCACCGGGAACCCGTTGAACGCGGTGTTCGCGGCGAGGAACAGGATCAGCGCGGTCATCGCGGTGACGAGCGCGAAACCGAGGCTGAAGTTGCTGAACACGGTGTGCGCGACCTGCGCGATCACCGGGTCGGCGTCGGTGACGGCCTTGCCGGTGGCCGGGTCGATCAGGTGGCTGCCCTGGTCGGGCTCGGCGAACTTGGCGTCGGTGATGTAGGCGAACGCGGTCACGCCGCCGAACATCGTCATCGCGACGACGCCGAGCGCGAGCAGGGTCTTGGCGGCGTTCTCGCCCTTCGGCTTGCGGAAGGCGGGCACGCCGTTGCTGATCGCCTCGACGCCGGTCAGCGCGGCGCAGCCGGAGGAGAACGCCCGCAGCAGCAGGAAGACCAGGGCGAACCCGGCGAGGTCCATCTCGTCGCCGCGGACCTCGTAGTGCGCGGTCTCGGCCTCCAGGTCGGCGCCCGTGAACAGCCGGATCGTGCCCCACAGCAGCATGCTGAGGACCGCGAACATGAACAGGTAGGTCGGGATCGCGAAGGCGACGCCCGCCTCCTTCAGGCCGCGCAGGTTGCCGAGGGTCAGCAGCACCACGATGCCGATCGCGACGGCGACCTCGTGCGGCTGCATGAACTTCAGCAGCGCGCCGAGGTTCTCCACGCCGGACGACACCGACACCGCGACGGTCATGACGTAGTCGACCAGCAGCGCGCTCGCGACGACGACGCCCCAGTTGCCGCCGAGGTTGGTGGTGGCGACCTCGAAGTCGCCGCCGCCGCTCTGGTAGGCCCGGACGTTCTGCCGGTAGGACGCGACGACGGTGAGCAGGATCACCACCACGGCCGCGGCGATCCAAGGCGTGTAGCGGTACATCACCAGGCCGCCCGCCCCGAGCGCGAGCAGGATCTCCTGCGGGGCGTAGGCCACCGAGGACAGCGCGTCGCTGGCGAAGATCGGCAGCGCGATGCGCTTCTTCAGCAGTTGCTCGTGCTGCTGCGAACTGCTCAGCGCGCGGCCGAGGAGGAGCCTCTTCGTGAGGTCCGGAACCTTTGACACGGGTAGAGAGCCTAGCCCGCGGGGCCGACGGCGTCCCGCGGGCCCGGGCGGGGAGCTGGTTGGGTAGTGCTCGCCTGGGGGGATGTGTAGGTTTGCAGCCCGGCAGGCAGCATTGACGGACAACGGGGAACGGCCGTGCATATCGTGATCATGGGATGCGGGCGGGTCGGCTCGACGCTCGCCCACATCCTGGAGGACAAGGGCCACTCGGTGGCCATCATCGACCAGAGCCCGGAGGCGTTCCGCCGGCTGCGCAGCGGATTCCGGGGCCGCCGCATCACCGGGTTCGGGTTCGACCGCGATGTGATAGCCGAGGCCGGCATCGAGCGGGCGGCGGCGTTCGTGGCCGTCAGCAGCGGCGACAACTCCAACATCATCTCCGCGCGGGTGGCGCGCGAGACCTTCGGCGTCGACAACGTGGTGGCCCGGATCTACGACCCGCGCCGCGCGGAGGTCTACCAGCGCCTCGGCATCCCGACGGTCGCGACCGTCCGGTGGACGGCCGACCAGATCCTGCGCCGGCTGCTGCCCGAGGGCGCCGAGCCGCTGTGGCGCGACCCGACCGGCGCGGTCGTCCTCGCCGAGCTGGACTCCGGGCACCTGTGGGTCGGCGAGAAGATCGGCGAGCTGGAGGAGCACGCGCGGACCCGGGTGGCGTTCGTGTCGCGGATGGGCGAGGCCCTCGTCCCCGACCGGGACACGGTGGTCCAGGACGGCGACATCGTGCACGTGATGGCGAGCGCCGAGGACCTGGAGCGCATCAACGCCGCCGTCGCGGCACGGAACGGGGAGGACGCCTGATGCGGGTCGCGATCGCCGGGGCCGGCGCGGTGGGCCGCTCCATCGCCCAGGAGCTGCTGGAGAACGGCCACGAGGTGCTCCTGATCGACAAGAACCCGAAGGCCATCAAGGTCGAGATGGTGCCGCGGGCCGAATGGCTGCTCGCCGACGCCTGCGAGATCTCCGCGCTGGACGACGCGGCGCTGGAGCGCTGCCAGGTCGTGGTCGCCTCGTCCGGCGACGACAAGGTCAACCTGGTCGTGTCGCTGCTGGCCAAGACCGAGTACGGGGTGCCGCGCGTCGTGGCGCGGATCAACCATCCGAACAACGAGTGGCTGTTCAACGAGTCGTGGGGCGTGGACGTCGCCGTGTCCACGCCGCGGCTGCTGTCGGCGCTGGTGGAGGAGGCCGTCAGCGTCGGCGACCTCGTCCGGCTGATGACGTTCCGGCAGGGCGAGGCGAACCTGGTGGAGCTGACGCTGCCCGACGACGCGCCGCTCGGCGGGCAGCGGGTCGGGTCGGTGGAGTGGCCGCGCGACACCGCGCTCGTGGCGATCCTGCGGGAGGGGCGGGTGCTGGTCCCCTCGGCCGACGACACCCTCGAACCGGGCGACGAGCTGATGTTCGTCGCCACCCAGGACGTCGAGGACGAACTGGCGGCGCTGCTCGGCGGACGCTGACGCCGCGACGGGACCCGCCCGGCCGGACCGGTCAGGCGGGTTCTTCGCGCTCGATCGGGGTGCGCCCCCGGGCGAGCAGCCACACCATCGCCGCCAGCGCGGCGACCTGCAGCGGCCAGCCCATCACGATCTTGGCGGTGCCGAGCAGGCCGCTCTGGTCGCCGTCGGCCAGGTAGATCGGGTACTGGACGGCGACGCGGGCCGCGCACGGCAGCACCAGCAGCCAGGTCAGCCGCGAGCACAGCTTCACGATGCCGGGGTCGCGCCGCCAGGCGGTCGGGTCGCCGGTGACCGAGCCGATGATGAAGCCGACGACCGGCCAGCGCACCACGATCGAGAAGATCATCGCCGCGGCGTAGCCCGCGTTGAGGATGATGCCCGGCAGGAAGGCGTCCTCGGCCTTGCCCGAGCGCAGCGCGAAGAACGCGGCGACCGCGATGCCGACCAGGCTGTTCAGCACGAACTGCGGGCTGGAGCGCTGCGCGATCCGGACGATCAGCAGCACCACCGCCGCGCCGATCCCGGCCCCGACGGCGAGCTTGATGTTCTCGGCCGCGACGTAGGTGCCGGTGAACGCGATCGTCGGGACGGCGGCCTCCAGCATCCCGCGGACGCCGCCGAGCGCCTTGGTGAGCTGGGCGCGGACGGCCGACTCGACGGTGTCGTGCGCGGCGGTCTCCCGCCCGGTCTCCGCTGCCGTCTCGCTCACGCCCGCACCTCGTTCACGCTGTTCACGACGAGCCACCGCGCAGCTCGTACCGGGGATTGAACATGACCTTGCGCCCGTCCTGCACGCTGACCAGCCCCTCGGCGCGCAGCCGGCGGCCCGGGTCGATGCCGGCGATCTTGCGCCGGCCGAGCCAGACCAGGCTGATCACGTCGGTGCCGTCGTAGAGCTCGGCCTCCAGCGCGGGCGCGCCGCCGCGCGGGCGCAGGGTCACGGTACGCAGCGTACCCGCCACGCAGTGCCGCTTGCGCGCGGCGCAGTCGGTGATCGGCGTCGCGCCCTCGTGGCCGGTGGTCTTCTGCAGCTCCTCGGCCTCGAGCTCGGCGTTGCCGGCGGTCATCCGCCGCAGGAACCGCCGCAGGCCGCTCCGGCCGCGCCCGCGCGGCTCGGGGCCCGCCGGGGGCGGCGTGCGGGCCGAAACCTCGTCCATACCTCGAAGCGTATGACATCCCCACGCGAATCGACCCCTTCGCCCGGTCAGGAACGGCGCAGCCGCGTCCGGGCCATCGCGGTGAAGTAGCCGATCTCCGGGACGCGCATCCGGCGGGCCGTGAGGAGGTAGAGCGTCCCGCCGCCGAGGCCGCCGACCAGGAGCGCCAGCAGGCTGGGAACGCGGTCGCCGGGCAGCCGGCCGAACGCCCACACGGCGGCCGCCGCGAACGCCAGGGCGGGCAGGGCGGCCAGGTGCAGGCGGGTGAGCGCGCGGAGGATGCGGCGGCCGTCCATGCCGCCGAGCCGCCGGCGCAGGACGAGCGCGGCGCCCGCGGCGCCGAGCGCGTAGAACAGCCCGTAGGCGGCCGGCAGCCCGATCACGACCTGCCGCGCCGGGACCGTCCACAGCAGCGCGAACGCGGTGGCCGCCTGGGCGATCCCGGCGGGGACGGCGATCAGGCCGGGCGTCCGGGTGTCGCCGAGGGCGTAGAAGACCCGCATGAGCAGCTGGTGCAGGGTGAACGGCAGCACCATCACGGCGAACACCATGAGGATGACGCCGATGCGGCGGGCCCCGTCCACCGTGAGGCTTCCGTAGGCGAAGAACGTGACGGAGCCGGGGATCGCGAACACCAGCATCCCGAGCCACAGCGGGACGAGCAGGGCGCTGGCCAGCCGCAGGCCGCGGGAGAAGTCGTCGCGGACGAGGTCGCGCCGCCCGTCCGCCACATGGGCGCTCATCCGCGGGAGCAGCGCCGTGATGACCGAGACCGCGATGATCGCGTACGGGAGCTGGAAGACGACGAGGGCGAACTTGTAGGCGGCCAGGCCGCTCCCGGCGGCGCCGGCGCGGTCGCCCGCGCGCGTCGCGACGTTCGCGGTCACCAGGACCCCGATCTGCGCGACGACGATGTAGAGCAGCATCCACGTCGCGGTGCGGGCGGCCTCCCCGAGGCCGGAGCCGCGCAGGCCGAGGCGGGGGCGCCAGCGGAACCCGGCCGAGCGCAGCATCCAGGCGAGGACGGCGCTCTGCACGACGGTCCCGGTCGCCGAGCCGAGGCCGAGGAGGGTGAGCTGCCCGTCGGTGACGGTCTCGGTGGTCTGCCCGCGCCCGGCGATCCAGAGGAACAGCAGCCCGGCGCCCATCGTGATGACGTTGTTCACGACGGGCGCCCACATCGGCGCGCCGAACCGCTGCCGGACGTTCAGCAGCGTGCTGGCGAGGCCGCTCACGCCGATGAAGAAGATCTGGACCAGCAGCAGCCGGGTGAGCAGCACCGCGACCTCGCGCTGCCGCCCGGCGTAGGAGCCGGCGTAGAGGTCGATCAGCCGGCCGGCGCCCAGCACGGCGAGGGCGGTCAGGACGGCGAGGGCGAGCAGGACGACGGTGAGCAGCCGCTGCTCGGTCGCCGCTCCCCCGTCGGCGTCCCGCATCCGGCGCTTCACCAGGAACGGGATGAAGACGCTGGCGAGCAGCCCGCCGAGCAGCAACTCGTACACGGTGTACGGGATCATCTCGGCGGCCTGGTAGGCGTCGCCGAGCAGGGCGGTGCCGAGCGCGGCGCCGATCACGGCGGTGCGCAGGAAGCCGGTCAGCCGCGCGAAGACCGTGCCGACCGCCATGACGGCGCTGGAGTGCGCGACGCCGGGCGGGGCGGCCTGCGCGGCGCCGCCGATCTCGTCGCCCTCCGGGGCCTGCCGGTCGGCGGTGCCGGGATCGGCGACGTCGCCGGGGTCGCGGACCGGGACGAGGCCCGGTTCCGGCGCGCCGGGCGGCTCGGCGCGCTCGGCCTCCTCGATGACCCGCGGCATGAGGATCCGGCGCTTGCCCGGCCCGTCCATCGGCACCACCCCCGGAAGCGCCAGTATGCCCGCGGGCGCGCGTCCCCGTCCTCGTCCCACAGCAGGGCGGTGCCCTCGATCAGCATGAAGATCTCGTCCTCGCGGGTGTGCATGTGGAACGGCGGCGCCTCGCCCTCGCGGACGTCGAAC